>JBKCTR010000398.1:0-13791 GCA_046318755.1 Planctomycetaceae bacterium | reverse complement strand
GCAGGCGCGGCGAGGCCAGCAATTCGGCACAGTCGAACAGTTCTCCCCTGTGAATGATCCGTTGGATGCCGGCCCGGCGGTAGAGGGAGTCGCTAACGGCGTCTTCCCCCGCCATGGCACCCGTGTGCGACGCGGCGGCCTGGGCCGACTCGGCGAACCGACCCGCCTTGTAGGCGACGATCGGCTTGGTTCGCGAAAAGGCCCGGGCGGCCGAGACGAACCCACGGGCATCGCTGATCGACTCGACATACAGGATGATGGCCCGCGTGTTGGGATCTTCGCCAAAGTAGTCGATCAGGTCGCCAAAGCTCACATCGAGCATGTTGCCGATCGAGACGAAGTGCGAAAACCCGATCTGCTGACCCATGGCCCAATCGAGCAGCGAAGTGCAGAGCGCTCCCGACTGCGAAATGAGGGCCAGCGACCCCGGGGCGGGCATGTCGGCCGCGAAACTCGCGTTGACTCCGCTGTGCGGGGCGATCACTCCCAGGCAATTGGGTCCGATGATCCGCAAGTGGGGAAACTTACGACGTTCGGCCTGGACCAGTTGCTCCAGGTCCTTGCCCGCTGGTCCTGCCTCGCGAAAACCTGCCGACAACACCACGAGGCCCCCCACCCCCAGTTCGCCGCATTCCCGAACCAATCCAGGAACGGTCGCGGCGGGAGTGCAGATCACCACCAGGTCGGGAACGTGGGGCAACGCCGAAACGCGGGGATACGCGGCAATTCCCGAGACCGCCTCGCGTTGGGAATTGACGGGGTAGACCACTCCACCAAACCCGCCGGTGATCAGATTGCGGAGCACGGTGTAGCCCACCTTGCCGCGGTCATCGCTGGCTCCCACCACTGCGATCCGGCGGGGTTGGAAGATGTGGTCGAGATTCCAGATGCTCATGGGGGGGGCCGGTTGGGGAGAACAGCTTCCGGAAGCTGTCTTCAACGGGACGCGACACGTCCGGAAGTGTCGATCTGGGAAACACCGAGCGGGTGAACACGGGGAGGGGAACGACCCGGCTGTTCACGACGGGCCGGGAGGCCCAGGAATGTCAGGGAGCCACCGTCATGTTAGATAGCCTCTGGTAAGTCAGGGGACGACTGGGGGGGGCGTGGGAAGTCCCTGGCGATTCGCGGGTCCCGGCCGCGAAGTGCCGGGAACCGCGTAGACCGAGAAGGCCGCGTTGCGATACACGGGATCCATGCGGAACGGATCGTCATTCCAGGCAATGACATAATCAATTGCGCCGTACTGCCGCAGGTCGAACAGAGCCTCGTTGCCAAATCCGGGGGAAAAGTACTTCTGGCGCCACTCGGCCACCAATCGCAGACGGTCTTTCCATTCCAGCAGATTGGCGGCGTCTTGCGGACAGTCTTTCCAGGTGACGAACTCGGCCCGCTGCGCCCACCATTTGAAACCCACGCTGTACTTGGGTGTGAGACAGAGGGCCTCGGGGGGGACTTCACGCGAGACCCAGTCGCAGACATCGCGCCAGGCGGCGAAATTTTCGGGCTTCCAGGGGGGTTGGACGCGGTCAGGCTGGGGCCAGGCTAGCAGACCGACGGCCGCCGCAACGAGGCCCATCTGGGTCAGGCGGGGGGCCGCCCACCGGGGCTGGGTGGGGCGCGAGGAGACAGCCGCCCAACTGGCGGTGAGCGTCAGGGCGGCCAACACCGGCAACAGTCCATCGAGCAGGCGAAACGGGTAGAAGCGCAGCAGCTCGATTCCTGCGGGAAACCGGCTGGCGACGAGGCCGGCCAAAGTGAACAGGCACGCCACGAGCAACAGACACAGCAGGCTGCGCCAGGGAGCCCTGCGCGCCAGTCGCCACCCACCCCACAGGCAGAGTGCCAGCAAGAACCCAGACCACACCACCCGTGGCCACGCAAACGCCTGGGGTAGCAAGTGGTGCGGCAATCGCTCGTAGACCTGAATGCGGGTGGCGGCCCGCTGCATTTGCGGCGAGTCGACCGCATTCAGCATCTGCCAGACCGGCAGCAAACCGGGCAGGGCACAGAACGCCAACAGCAGCGGGTGTGCCCAATGCACGACGGAACGCTGGCGGTCGGTGGCCGGTGTCTCTGCTGAGGCAGGCGGATCGGATGACGGAGCGAACTCCCCACAGAACCCGGCCGGTCCCCAGCGGTCGAGCGGCAACGCCAGCAACCAGGCCAGGCTGGCCCAGCCACCCACCACGGGATGCAGAGCCGTGGCCAAGCCGAGACGCAGTGCTGCCTGGCGGCCTTTGCTCTGCAACCACGCCCCGATCCCAGCCAAGGCCAGGCCCCAAGCCAAAACCTTCGCCTCAATGCCCCCAATCAACCATTCGCCCGAGAAACCCTGCGGTGCCGCAAAGGCACCCCACAGCAAGGCCGCCGCAGCGATCTCGCGCCGACAAGTCAGCAGGGGCCGGGCCAGTTCACAAAACCCCCAGGCCAGCATTCCCCAACCGAGACAGCGCCCCATCCAGGCGGTCGCTGGAAACGAGAGCCATTGGGTCAGGGCTCCCACCGTCTGGAAGAACAGCCAGTGGGCGTCGGTCGACTGCAGAAACAGGTCGTTGGCGCACCAGGTGGGGTCCCAGAAGTGACGACTCTTGGTGAGATAGTGGGATTCATTCACCCCTGGGATGGACGAGCGCAGAGTGCCTGCGATGGCCAGCAACAGGGCCACAGCCAACCAGACCACACCGCGGCCCAACGGGCCATCGTGCTTGAGAACTCGGCGCATGGCAGCAGTCTCGAAACAGGGCCCGCGAGAGAAACGTCGCGGTCGCGTTGGCCGGGTGACCGACAGGTCACTTCTTTTTCTTTGCCGCCTTCTTGGGTGCGGTCTTCTTGGGGGCGCTCTTGGCCGCCTTCTTGCCAGCGGCCTTCTTGGCAGCCGCGGGCGCGGCCCCCGGTTTCCCTCCGAACACCCGGTCCCAATTCGACCAGAATTCGGGGGTGGTTCCTGTCCGCACGATTGGTCCGCCCATTGCGCTTGCGCTCCTTGATGACTGCCGTCGGGATGAAATGGTATGCTCGCGGAAACGAGTTGCAGAGTCTCATCTCCGTGACGGCAAATTTCAGGAGTCGACCACGTCTTGTCAAGTTGAGGTCTTTTCGGAGGGTGTTTCATGGCGGCCGAGTTCCCCACGCTGCTCTCCCAATTGTCTCAAGCGGGAGCCTTTCCCGTTCCAGTTGCCCAGGTTGAGGTGCGACAAACACATATCTCAGCAGTCTTTCTGGGAGGGGATTACGCGTACAAGATTCGTAAGCCCGTGCGGCTTCCCTTTCTCGATTTCAGCACGCTCGAACAGCGTCGGCACGACTGCGAAGAGGAAGTTCGGCTGAACCGGCGGCTGGCTGCGTCGATCTATCTGGGAGTGGTGCCGATCACGCGGGACGCCGGTGGGCTGCACCTGGAAGGCGGCGGTTCCCCGGTCGAATGGGCGGTCAAAATGCGCCGGCTGCCGGAACAGGCCACCCTGCAGCACCATGTGCTGGCAGGGACGATCACCGTCCCGCAGGTGATGGAACTGGGGGAACGGTTGGCCCGGTTTCATACCGGGGCGGAACGCAACCCGTACATCGCCTCGTTTGGACGATTCGACGCCGTGGCGTTGAATTTGCGTGAAAATCTCGATCTGGCCCGGCAGCAGGTGGGGCACGCGGTTTCGGAGCCGGTGTGGACCAGCCTCGTGGCCCGGCAGGAAGCCCTGTTGGCCGAGCGGCACCCTCTGATCGAATCCCGAGCGGAACGGGGCGTGCCATGTGAAACCCACGGCGATCTGCATCTCGACCATGTTTATCTCTTTCCGCGAAACCCGCCCCCCGATGACGTCGCGATGATCGACTGCATCGAGTTCAACGAGCGGTTTCGGTACACCGACCCGATTGCCGACATGGCCTTTCTGGTGATGGACCTGAAGTTTCATGGGCGCCGGGATCTGGCGCGGGCTTTCGCCGACGCGTATTTTCGGGAATCGGGTGATGAGGAGGGGCGGTCTCTGCTGCCGCTCTATTCGGGCTATCGCGCGGCTGTGCGGGGAAAGGTGGAGGGAATGCTGCTGGAGGAACCCGAGGTGCCCCAAGCCGAGCGCGAACAGGCGCGCCAACGCGCCCGAGCCCACTGGCTGCTGGCCCAGGGCGAGGTGCTGCCGGCCGGACAGCGCCCTGGGCTGTTGCTGGTGGGCGGATTGCCCGGCAGCGGAAAATCGACTCTGGCCCGCCAGCTAGGCAGCGCGTGCCACGCGAGGGTCATCCGCAGCGATGTGGTCCGCAAGCAATTGGCCGGACTTGAACCCGAGAACTCGGGCCGGCACGTGCCCGGCTTGTACTCGGCCGAAATGACCGACCGGGTGTATGCCGAGGTGCTGCGGCAAGCCGAGGGGGCGATCTGTCAGGGGGAACGGGTGGTTGTGGACGCGACGTTTTCCCGAGGGGGGCCGCGGCACACTTTCCTTGGGGCAGCCGACCGTCTGGCGGTCCCCACAGGCTGGCTGATCTGCGAAGCTCCGGAAGAAGTGGTCCGCGGCCGCCTGGAACAGCGGCGGGGAGACGCCAGTGATGCCGACTGGCAGGTTTACCTGCAGGCCCGCGCCGGGTGGGAACCGGTCGATGCCGTCATTGCCCGGCGGACCCACGCCGTCACGACGACCGCGCCGCCAGACGAGTTGATACGGCGGATTGGGCCCGTCTTGGCGGCGTGGGAATGGAGCGAGTCGAGCGGCGGGGCCCCCTCGTGCTGAGCTCGGCGACGGCAAGGAAGCCCCCCAGGCCCGCTCGAGGCCTTTGAGCGACGAGGCGAACTTTTCAAACTCGCCCTGAATCGATATTGTCGGCCGAAGTGTTCTTGTGTCACGCACGCCGCGGTCCGGGGAGTGTCCCGGAACACAGGGCGGGCGTTGCGTTCGGTTTGGGTTCGTCGGGAGATTGACGGAATGGGTTTGTTCACCGGCAAAAAGGGTCTGGTGTTTGGGATTGCGAACGATCACTCGATCGCATGGGCCATCACCGAGAAGCTGCACCAGGAAGGGGCTGAGATGGGCTTCACCCACCTCCCCGACAAAGACCCCGCCCGGCCTCGCATGGAGCATCGTGTCCGTAAATTGGTGGAACCGTTGGGGGCCAAGCTGATCACCCCCTGTGATGTCCAGAAAGAAGAAGACATCGACCGGGTTTTCCAGCAGGCAAAAGAGACCCTGGGCGGGCTCGATTTTGTGCTGCATTCGATTGCCTATGCCCCCATCGACGATCTGAAGGGGCCGGTCTACAACTGCAGCCGCGGCGGCTTTCTGCAGTCGATGGACATCTCGGTCTACAGTCTGTTGGCCATCACTCGACGGGCCCGCGAAGTACTGAACCCCGGGGGGAGCATCCTCACGCTAACCTACCTGGGGGGCGAGAAGGTGATTCCCGGGTACAACATCATGGGGGTCTGTAAGGCGGCACTCGAGTCGCTATTGACCTACCTGGCTCACGAATTGGGCCCTGCCAACATGCGCGTCAACGGGCTGAGCGCTGGTCCCCTGAAGACCCTCAGCAGTTCGGCCGTCGGCGATTTCGACGTGATGCTCAAGCTCTATCCCGCCATGGCCCCGATGCGGCGCAACGTGAGTGCCGAGGAAGTGGGCAAGACCGGCATGTACCTGCTGAGCGATCTGGCCAGCGGTGTCACCGGCGAGGTGCTGCATGTGGACGCCGGTTTCCACGTGATGGGAGCCCCGCCGGCCGACGCCAAGCTGTAGGCGGCTGGGGTGGGGTGGTGAACCGCACCGTGTTTGCCCCCGCGGGACCGAAGGAGCGTGTCTCGCGGGGAATGTCGTGAGAGACCATTCCGTTTTCGCAAGGACGCCTTATGAACCACGTCACCCCAGGCCCTCCGGCCGCGGCTCCCCTGAAGACCATCGGCATCGCCATCGTGGAGGTGGCCGACCGTTTTCTGGTTGGAATTCGCCCGCCGGGAACCGACCTGGCGGGCTGTTCTGAGTTCCCGGGTGGCAAATGCCTGCCGGGAGAATCACCCCGGCTGTGTGCCGAGCGGGAATGCCTCGAAGAGACCGGGCTTCTGGTGCGTGGTGTGGAGCTGCTGATGGCACGGCGGTTCGAGTATCCGCACGGCACGTTCGACCTGAATTTCTGGCGGTGCGAGCCGGTGGTTCGGGGGCAGGTGGCCGTACAACACGCCGCTTTCCGGTGGGTCTCTCGGGACGCGCTGGCTGAGCTGAGGTTTCCGGAGGGGAATCTTCCCGTGCTGCGGCTGTTGCAGGAGGGAGTCAGGCAACATTCTGGCGCGGCGTGATTTTCACGACAGTGATGATTGGGTAATCTGGGAAGTCTGCGGTTGGGGCGGCTGCTCTCTGGGGAGGGTGAGTGCCGCTTCGGCCGATAATGGCGGTGAAATCGGTCGTGCTCCGGCGCGGCGGATCACCCTGGCAGGGACGCCTTCGGGTCGAACTGCTGGCGCGTGGCGCCGCCCGACGACCGCCGGTTGAGTGCTCTCTTTTGCCTCCGGGGTTCGTCTGCCATGGTGTTTCGCAAGCTCTTCCAGCCGAGCCAGCTGCGCCGGCTCTGCCTGATTGGTTTGGTCGCCTTCGTTGGGGCTGGCACGGTGA
Organism: Planctomycetaceae bacterium; assembly: GCA_046318755.1. Classification (GTDB taxonomy): domain Bacteria; phylum Planctomycetota; class Planctomycetia; order Planctomycetales; family Planctomycetaceae; genus UBA10511. Next base: position 7,198 of record JBKCTR010000398.1, on the reverse strand, counting down.
CCGCCCAGTTCCGCGCCCGGACGGTTCCGGGGCGGGGGCAGAAGGTCGATCGTGTTGGCGATGACTTTGAAGCCGAGGATTGGGAGTTCTATCCCAACCCCCCCAAGGCGAGTTCAAATCTCGACAAACAGGATCGGCTCCCTTCGGGCATCTCCAAGAACCAGCGGATCTACGAGAGTACCTACCGGGGCGAGCCCGATGTGGTGAAGCGGGTCCCCACTCCCGAGGGGGGCATTCCCGGAAGCAAGGGGGCGTTGCTGATTCAGTCGCTCTATACCGGGGTTCCCAATTTCATCTCGCGGAAGCAGCAGCAGGACGATCTGCTGGTCAATGTGACCACCATGCTGGGGGGGCCGTTGTCGGTCAATCAGAATCCCAGTTGTGTGGTGCGGGTGTATCTGCCCCCCTGGGAGCAGTGGGAGCGCCGGACCGGTTCTTCATTTGGCTTCCGCGTCGAACTCGAGACCACCAAGACGGAGACGGTGAAGACCCAATTCCGACGCATGTTCCGTGGAGAGGGCTTCCCCACCACCACGACCAAGGTTGAGCAGTACTGGCCCGGGTTCTTCATTCAGTTTCACAGCAAGGCGGATGGGCACAAGGAAGACTCGGCCATGCTGCTGATTCGGGCCGGATCGCGGGGCGAAGAGGTGCCCGGTCCGATGATGACCGAGCCGGGTTGGTGGACCCTGGGGATCTCCGTCACACCCGACGGGCTGGTGCACTATTACGCTCATGCCGGTGTGGAACCTTTGACCGAGCGGGACCATATTTCGACCCAGCGGCCCTACGGCTTCACGGCCCAGCGGATGACGACGTTCTTCTTCAACGTGGTCAACATGGATGACGGCCGGTCGATGTCGACTCCCTGGATCATCGATGACCCCACGCTGTACATCAACACGCGGTAAGTCGCGGAACGGGTCGACCGACCTGGCTGCCATTGCCCACAGGCTGAGGGGCCGGCATGTTGTCCAACGTGCCGGCCCCGGTTGTTTTTTGTTTTGACGCGGTGGGATCGACACGGTACGGACGGGGCGGGGCCGGGTGCGGGTCGAGATTCAGCGGCCCCATCCCAAGGCCAGCCGCAGAATGATCACCCCCGCCCGCAGCCCCTCGGTGAGGCGGATTTTCGACTGTCCGTGGCGGCGCTCGGCGTATCGGTAGGGGACCTCGCAAAATCTGGCCCCCTGACGGCGGAGCTGATAGAGCAATTCCTCCAAAACTGAATAGCCCCGCGAGAGAAATCTCCGCAGGTCAATCCGCTGCAGCAGAGCCACGCGGTAAACCCGGAACGAGCCGCTGCAGTCCCGCACGGGAAGCCGCAACAGCAACCGGGCGTAGAAATTGATTGCCCAGCTCATGATGTGGCGATACCAGGGCCAGCCATCGACGCCCCCGCCCGGGACATAACGCGACGCCAGCACCACATCGTGGTTGGGGGTTTGGCTCAACATTGCCGCGAGAATCTCGGGAGGATGGCTGAAGTCGGCATCGAGATTGGCGACCCAGGCATAGTTGTGATCGACCGCGAACTGGAGGGCGGCGAGGGTGGCGGTGCCCAGCCCCAGTTTCCCCGGACGCGAGAGCAGCCGCAGCCGGGGTTCACGGGTCATCCATTCGGCCACCACGGTTCCCGTACCGTCGGGCGAATTGTCGTCGACCACCAGGATGTGGGCCTGCGGCACCACCCGCCAGATCTCGGGCAGCAGCGACTCGATGTTTTCGCGCTCGTTGTAAGTGCAGAGCACGACCAGAAGAGATTCGACGGTCATCCCGAAGCAGGGGCGTGGGCTGTCTGAAGAGGGAGGGGAAGGCCGCCCCAGGACAGGCCGGCAACGCCAAGGGAGTTCCGGGGGGTCACGAGTTCGTCAGGGCCACCCGATGCCACGCATTGTACTGGTACCCCTTGAGATTCCGCACCATCTCGCGGGGCTGCGTCTGCCCCGTTGAGTCGGTGGCCCGCACGCAAATGCTGCGTGAGGTGGGAAGGACAGGCACCGTGACCTGCCACAGTGCCCAGCAGTACTCCCGCGTGGGAGACACGATGCGGGCCGTAGTCCAGGTCTGTCCGTCGTCGCTCGAAACCTCCACCTTGCGCAAGACTGTGCCGGGAGACCCTCCCGCCAGGGCGAACCCCCGCACCGTCACCAGTTCGCTTTGGGCCTGCAGACCTGCTTCGGGGACCGCGATGACCGAGTTGAGCACGTATTCGTGCAGGGGCGGGGCGGCGGCCAACGCTGCGGGTGAATCGGTGGTGATGAGCTTGTAGGTGTCGGCCTGGTAGTGATTGGGTGAAGGGCGATCGCTGACCACCAGGCGGGTCAGCCACTTCACGCTGCGGGCCCCAATGAACCCGGGAATAACCATCCGCAACGGAGCCCCGTGCGAGGGAGTGAGGGGGCGGTCGTTCATCTGAGTCGCCAGCAGGGGAAGCCCGGCGAGGTCATTCCCCGACAACGCCCGTTCGAGGGGAATCGATCCACCAAACGGAAACGTCGTCCCGTGATCGGTGATCTGATCGGCCCCTTCGAACCAGACATGCCGCGCCTCGGGCCTCAGGCCGCACGCCTCCAGCACGCTTCGCAGGGGAATGCCCCCCCAGCGGGCGTTGCCAATGGCCCCGGCATTCCAGGGAACCCCACTGACCTTGGGGGGGGCGAATTCATCGCGGCGATTGCCGGCACAGGTGAGGGTGGCGGTCTGGTCGACCTGGGGAAATCGATCGAGCAGTTCGGCTACAGTGAGGGTCAGGGGGCGTTCGACCAGTCCCTCGATCGACAACCGGTGGGCGGAGACCTCGAGTGACGGAACATTTCCGTGACTGCGGATGAAGAACAATTCCAGTGGGGTGATCCAGTTCTCAGACAGCCGGTGCAGGGCCGGTTCGGCATTGAGGGGCTGTGGCGTGCGTACGATCAGTTGCTTCCCGTCGGGCAGTGTGACCAGATCCTGGGCGGCGACCTGCCACCGGCCAGACCCCGCCCACACGAGTGCCGCCGCGCCAGCGCGGCCCAACACGTGGCGGCGTGAAATCGAAGGCGGGTTGACCGGGGGGATCTGGGGGAGGGGCATGGCTCACTCGGAATTGGTGACTTGCGAAATGCTGCAGCGATCTGATCTCCGATGGAGACTCAGAAATCCACCGGGGCCGGGGCGAAGGGGCGGGGATTGCATTTGGCACTATACCCCGATCCCTGGGGAAGAAGACAGCAACCCTGAGGGCGATGCCCCCGGGCCGCGAGGAATCTCTGGCCCCTGAATGGGCCGATCGGTTAGACTTGGATTCCCACCGTTTGGGATTTGGTTTCGAATCCTTCCTGCCCACATCTCCGGTCATGACGACGCCCATCCAGTTTGCGGGTGAACCCGAGTCCAACCAGGTCCGTGCCACGATTGCCACTCAGGAGCCGGTGGCGCTGCGGACCTTCACACCCAGCCAGGGGGTGCTCGCCCGGTCGGCTGGGGTGTTCCATTACACCCCCGAGGGCCGGCGGCTGTATGACTACACCTCGGGCGTGCTGGTGGCCAATCTGGGGCATAATCCGAAGCGGTGGCTGCAACGGTTCGCCCAATACATGGCTTGGACGCCCGACATGCTGGCGGGCCCTCTCGCGGCTGAGGGAGAGTTTGTCGAAGCGGTGACGATGACCGCCTACAACGCCATCACCCCGATCGAGGCCGAGTCGTGCCGCCGGTTGGTGAAGAATGTGCAGTCTTGGCCAGGGGGTCGGCGGCTGGACACCGTGATGTGGGCGGCATCCGGGAGCGAGGCGATTCAGAAGGCATTGTGGGCGTGCCTGCACCGGGACAAGTCGCGCGATCTCATTCTGGCGACCCGATATGGCTTCCATGGCAAGAAAGGGCTGGCCGGGGCAGTGACGGGGAGCGAGACCGACCCCGAGCGGGATCCCCGGGTCAAGTTCATCAGCTTTCCCCGCCAAGAGGTGGACGATGTCTCGAAATATGGTCAGCCCCTCGATTTGACCCCCTACCGCGCCGAGTTGGAGGCGCTGTGGGCCGAGCATGGGTCGAAAATCAACTGCCTGATCACCGAGCCGTACCTGGGAGGCGGCGGCAGTTATCATGTTCCGGCCGCCTATCACCAACTGCTGCGGCGGTTTTGCGACGAGCACGACATTCTGTACATCCTCGACGAAGTGCAGGCGAATTTCGGCCGCACGGGGCGCATGTTTGCATTCGAAGCCTGCGGCATCGAGCCCGATTTTGTGGTGATGGGGAAGGGGTTGGGGAACGGGGTTCCGGTGTCCGCGGTGGTGGGCCGGGGCGATGTGATGGCCAGCTTGAAATATGGCGAGGCGTCGGACACCTGGAGCGCAAACCCACTGGGTTGTGCTTCAGTGCTGGCGACACTGGATGAGTTTGAAACGACCGATGTGCTGGCCCATACCCGGAAGTTGACGCCCCTGTTTTTCGAGGGGCTGAACCGATTGAAAGAGACAGGCTTGGTCGCGAAGGTACGGGGCGAGGGGCTGGTGTTTGGCATCGAATGCGCGGCGGGTCTGGGGATGGAAAGCCGGCATGTGGCGGTTGAAATTGTCAAGGCTGCCTATGTGGGTGAGCCGGGCGGCGATGGCATACATCTGCTGGGACCGCTGGCTGGGAATGTGATCCGGATCAGTCCGCCCAATGTGATCACAATCGAACAGGCCCGGCAGTCTCTGGGTTTGCTGTATCGAGTGATGTCGCAATTGGCGGCGAAGGGGAATTTCGCGTCCAACCAGCCCCGCTCTGCCCTGGTGACCGCGCGGTGAAGATCTCGCTGCTGTTTTCTCTCTTTCCCAGAACTCGCAGATTGGCAGGGTTGGGGGAACAATTGTGGAGCAGAGATTGAAGAGGATGCGGAATTTGGGCTTTGTGCAAGTTGGGCGACTTGGCTAGACTCCCGGGAGTGAGGTCACGGAGGTGCCTTTCAGGGAGCCCGATGCATGAGGGAGCGTGCCAGGATCGTACATGGATCGCATCTGCGGCTGGACCAAACAGTCAGTGGGGTGCGTCGCTGGGGGCGGGTGAGGCGGGAGATTTTCCGGGACTGCACACTCCTGGCCTTGCGAAAACTGGTGGAGCAGGTTCAGAGCCAAAAGGCCGATCTGCTGTTGCTGACCGGACCTTGTTGCCCAGAGGATGGCTTGGGGCCTCGGGCCTCTCTGGCATTGGCTGAGGCGTGCCGGTGCCTGGCCCAGTCGAGAATTCCCGCGGTATTGGCGGTTGCGGATGGCGACTTGGTCCGGCGGGGCTTTCAGGGGCGAGGCTGGCCCCACAATCTGCATCTGCTGGAACTGCATCCGGGTAACGGAGTGAAGGTTGCGGGAGCTGGTGGCCAGACATTGGAATTGGTGTCGACGGAACTGAACCCCCACACCAATTCAGCGGCGGGCCATTCCGCGGGCAGGTCGCCGCATGGATGGCCAACCCAGGGAGCACACTCGAATCAGACACAGTCGCCGGGACCAAACTCGCGAGGAATTCTCAGGGAACCCACGACGCTCGAGGAGGGATTCGTCCGAATTGGGATTGCCTTCTCGGGTGAGCGCCTGCTGCTGAGCGATGCGCCGCTGTCGATTGTGGGAGGAACGCCGCTGGATGCCACCACCGGGTATGTGGCAACCTGTGAACCGGCGCGTCGACGGACGCTGAATGTGGGGGGGACGATAGTGCATTCTCCCGGGCCATTGCAGGGGCTGACGGCGATCGAGCCAGGGCTGTGTGGCGCGACTCTGGTGGAGTTGGGAGCCGATCTGGAACCGCGTCTGGAACTGCTGCCGACAGCCGCCTTCACCTGGGAACAGTGGGGACTGGAAGGGGTCCCGGGCGAAAAGCGATCTGGCCTGCTGAACCGAATGGTGGATGAGGTCGAGCGGCATCTTTCCGAACGTGCTCTCATCCCGTGTTGTGTGCGTTGGAATCTGGCGGCTGACGAGTGGCCGGCCGAACTGGACGGGGGTCCGGAAGAACTGGATCGTTTACTGGCGGATGTCGAGGCCCGGGCTGCCCAGAAGGGTTGGCAACTGGCCAGTCAATCATTGTTGAAGATCATCCCTTCGAGCGGCTTGGCAGGGAGCGATCACCTGCTGGAGGAATATGCCCACCTGTTCGCCGAGAGTTCGGCCTCGTCGCGGGATTTTCCTCACCAGTGGACGGCCAAGGTGGCCGCACAGTGGCAGTGTGACCCGGCGGAACTCGACCGGTTGCTGAGTGGGTCGGCATGGGGTCGAGTCTCGCGGGAGGCCTTGTCTATGGGACGCCAGTGGTTGCTCGAACGGGAGGGACGTCTTCCATGAAACTCTCGTCCATCCAGGTGGATCGGTTTGGAGTGTGGCGCGATCTCGACCTGAAGATTCCCGACGGACAGGTCGCGGTCCTGAGCGGCCCGAATGGCACGGGCAAGAGCACGTTGTTGGAATTCGTGCGAGGGGTCCTGTTGGGGTATTCCCCTGAAATTCACGGGAAGCTGCCCGAGGGAGAGGGGCAGATCCCGGGGCGGATTGTGGTTCAGGGGGAAGGGGGGCGGCATGTGCTGTCCCGCGCGACCGGCGGTCCCGCGGGCATCGGCCTGTTGCAGAGGGACGGCATTGCACTGTCCGATCCCACAGAGGTCGGCTCGGTGCTGCGTGGTCTGACCCCGGAGTTGTGGGATGGGGTCTATTGCATGGGCCTGAACGAGATTCAGGAATTGAGCGCCCTGCAGGGGATGGCGGTCGCCAACCAGATCTACGAGGCCTCGCTGGGTCCGGAGGGTCACCGCCTCGTGACGGCTAGGCGTCGGGCACGCGAGTCTCGTGCTGAGCGGTTGCCCGGTTCCGGGCAGCAGGCGTCAGTGACGCGGTTGATGCAGGAGCGTCACCGACTGCGCGAGCGGTTACGCGAGTTGCAACAGCGGCCGCTCCCAGCGGGATTGACCCGCCGGGAGCCGTTGGCGGCCGACATCGCCCGTCGCGAAGCGGCCGTAACGCAACTGCGCCGTCAGCGGCAGACACTGGGCCTTCAGGCCCGGCTGCTCCCCGTGTGGCGGGCTTTGCGGGACGCCCGTGGGCGTCTGGAAATGCTGGGACCGAACCGCAATTTTCCCGAGCGGGGGGTCGAGCGGCTGTCTGAGATCGACACCGAGATCCAGCGCGTGAAGGGGCGTGGTCGCCGCCTGTTGACTCGCCTGCGGAAGCGGGGCGGATTCCAACCT
>JBKCTR010000397.1:0-10100 GCA_046318755.1 Planctomycetaceae bacterium | reverse complement strand
GTAGTCGATCATCTCGACCACGTAGGCCCTGCCGACGCCGTCATAGGCCACGGCCACGGGCGAGTGCAGCAGTGGTTCGGCCGCCACCTGCTCGAGGGTGAAGCCCGGCAGGGTGCGGAAGGTCTTCAGGGCATCGGCGGGGGAGGTGGGGGGAATGCGGGGCAATTCCTGGCTGTAGTCTTCTTCTTCGGCCGCGACCGCCGCATCGGCCCCCCGGATCAGCGACCAGTTGGCCGGAGCCATGGACCAACCCAGGCCCAGACACCCCAGAGCAACCAGCAGAAACAACGGGAACAACACCGGGCGACAACGCGGCAGCAGCATGGCTTGGACGCTCGCGGAGGAAGACTCAAATCGAAGAGTGGGCTCGCAGACCGGGGACCGCACCAAACCAGGTCGCAGGTCTCTCCGCGCGGCGTTCCTCGCGGGGATCTGCCCCGGCCCGGGAGGGTGCAGTCCGTGGATCAACGCTCTTTAATATGACAGTGTCCCCCGACGGCCGTCAAACCTCGTCAAACAAGGCGAGGCTGGCGGTGAAGCCATGAATGAAATTGCGCTGGCCGACCGGTCCCAGTTCCCCCCGGGCGAAGAATCCGGCGAGAGGAAGGGGGCCGCAGATTTTCTGGACGAGACCGGCATCATGGTTGGGTTGCGAGAACAGTCTTGAACCCCGGCCATTGCAGGTGAACAGCAGGGCGGCCCCCCCGGGGGAACGATCGGACTGCAGGCGGGTCAGTAATTCCAGCAGGTCCTGGTGGGCCGTCTGGGAATCACGCACGTGGAACTGCACCGTCTGACCGGGCCGGACCAGATTGCCAATCGTCAACGCCCCCGTTTCCCGTTCGGCCGAGACCACGTTGGCAATCAGGAAGTCTCCCCGGCCAAACTGTTCGCGGTATTCGGTCATGGCAATGCCCAGGTGCAGTCCATGACGGAGCAGCAGGCGATCGGCCTCGGCCAGACCGGCATAGGTCTCTTCGAGCCGGGAGAGGGCCGGCCGCCCCCCCAATTCCAGGACGAGGTTCCCCTCGGACTTGGTGACAACCAAGGTGTCTCCAATGGGGCGGCACCCCTGGGAGACCACCGTGCGCACCCGGGGCCCCCCCTGGAGCACGACCCCCACCGCCCCTCGGGGAACCGCACTGGCGTTCAGGCCCAGTTTGGCATCACGGGGATTGTCCCTGGCGCTGGCCATGCCTACCAGCACGGGCATGCCGGGATAATCCTGCTCGAGCCGGGCGAGCAGTTCCTGAATGGGGCACGAGACCGGATCGGCCAACAGCAGAATGGCCCGCAATTCGGACTGATCTTCCGGGGGTTCGGGAAGTCCGTCGCAGACCAGACCATCCGGTGTGTTTTGAAAGAGGGCGTGGAACGCTTGCAACCGGGCTCCCGGCAAGGTGGCCCCCCACAGGGCCAGACCAGGTTGTTCTTCGATCTCGCGCGCTCCCGAGGCGATCGACTCGGCCGTGCTGGTCAGCAACACCGTCCCGGGCAACGCGGCCGAAACGGCGGCCTGAATGGCGGGCAGGCGGCCAGCGAACGCCCCACCCACGAACAGCAATGCCAAATCGGGCGACTGGCCCTTCAACTGCCGGGCCAGTTCGGAGGTCAACTCGTCGACCGCGGCGGTGACGTCGGATTGCAGCGAGAGGCTGGCGGCATAGGCCATGGGAAACTTCACACCAAGCGGGAACCGGACGCGTCAGTCGATCCATCGGCTGAAACCATCGTCCAAGCGAGGTTAGGCCCCGGGTCTGGAACACGCAAGCATGGGGGCTGCGGTGTCCGTCACAAACCGACATGTCGCACTCCCCCTCGACATTGCGGTGATTGGACGTGCCGGAATGACGTTTCCGGTCGCACACTCGCAGGTTCGACAAACTGGAAGTTCGTCGCCATGTCGTGCAGTCGGCTTTTGGGGGCTGTTACGTGAATCTGCGGCAGAGTTCGTTTTGCGTGGAGGCCGGAGTGCGTTGCGCTGTGGGGAGCGCGGGATCACACTTGAGGGGTGAACAGGTTAAAAACCTAGTCTACGGACGGAGGCTGGGGGGCGTCGTGCGGTGGGGAACGCGGGATGACACTTGGGGGTTCGACAAACTGGAAGTTCGTCGCCACGTTGCGGCTTGCAGCCTGCCTTCGTGCCAGTCTTGGGCCAGCACGCACGGGGTTCGCCAGTGCCTGACAGATCCGATGCGATGCCATAAGTCTCTTTTGGGAAGGGGTTTATCATCTGATTGCAGATTCGGCGATCAGGTCGGCACAGAGCCGCTCGTTGGCGAATTCCGGACGACGCTGCGGTTCTCCACTGCTGATTCGACGAATTCGTCCGTTTCGTCTGTTTCGAGGAGATGTTACAGTTTGAGGCAGTCGCCAATGGAGCAGAACCATGTCTGACAGGATCCTGGAACACTTTGAGACTGTTGCCCCCAGCGAGGCCGATACCCTCCTTGCGCGAGAATCGAGCCGTCTGTTGGCTGGGCGCGAGCTGGTCGCCCAGGGAGCGGTCCGGTTGCGGCTCGATGAACAGGATGACCTGGAGTTGACCGTGCCGGCCTCGGCCATGCGTCTGTTGATGCAGGTCCTGACGGCAATGTCTCAAGGGAAGTCGGTGACGCTGATTCCAACCCCCACGGAGTTGACCACCCAGCAAGCGGCAGACCTGCTGGATGTCTCCCGCCCGTACGTTGTCAAACTGCTCGAAGAGGGGCGAATTCCGTGTCGGACGGTAGGCCGGTATCGCAAGGTTCGGTTCGATGACCTGATGGCCTACAAGCGGAAGGATGACGAGGCGCGGTTGAAGGTTCTCGACCAACTGACCGCCGAGGCTCAGGAGCTGGGGTTGGGCTATTGATGGCCTCGCCGGTGACGGCAGTCTACGACGCGAATGTCCTCTACTCGGCACCGCTCCCAGACCTGCTCCTGCGGTTGGCACAGGCGGGCTTGGTGCGGGCGCGGTGGCCCGAGAGGATCCACGACGAATGGGTCCGCAACGTTCTGGCCAACAACCCGGCACTCTCTCCTGCACGGCTCGCACGGACCCGAGCTCTAATGAATGACGCGGTTCGAGACTGTCTGGTGATTGGTTACGAACAGCGGATTGAAGCGCTGTCGCTGCCCGATCCCAGCGACCGACACGTTCTGGCAGCGGCGATCCAGGCGAAAGCAGATGTGATCGTCACATTCAATCTCAAGGTTTTTCCCGCCGCGATCTTGGCGGCCTATCACCTCGCCGCGGTCCACCCGGACGACTTTGTCGCGACTCTGTTTGATGCCGGACCTGAACCGGTCTGTGCGGTCGTCAAAGGTCAGCGGGCGGCACTCATTCATCCGCCGCGAACAGCCGCCGAATTGCTGGCCACCCTGGAAAGCCAGGGGCTGGTCCAAACAGTCGCCCGACTCCGGCCCTTGGCCGATCGGTTGTGATTTTGGGAGATCGCCTCAGGTCGGTCGAATACTGGGCATCGACCACAGGTGGAAGGCCGGAATTCCCTCCCAGAGAGGAGGAAACTTGGCTGGGAGGAGGGGCTGAGTGGCTGGGTTTTCCAAGCGAGCGGGCGCGCGCGGGTTCCCGGCCCAACTGATCTCGCGACGTTTGCCCAGCTTGACTATCTTTCCGCCCGGTGACGCCGCGTCGCGATGCGGACGGTCTTGGTGCCCCCGATTGGTCTGCGGGCCGGGGGAGAATCTGTCTCCAGAGTGCGCTCCCGTGCCGGCTCACGGGGCGGTCCAAGGTCGGGATTGTTCTTGCAGGATGCTGGTCTGGAATGAACTTCGATTCGAACTTCGTGATCACGATGGCCGTGCTGGTCTTCGTGCTGCTGGGATTGCTGCAGGACACCATCGCGGCCGAAGTGGTGATGTTCACCGCCCTGGTGATCCTCGTGGCGGCGGGGGTGCTGCCGTTCAAGGACGCAGTCGACGGTTTTGCCGACAAAAGCTGCCTCGCCATCGGGGCCTTGTACGTGGTGGGGCTGGGCCTGCGTTCGACCGGCGCGCTCGAATCGATCAGTGCGCTGATGTTCGGCAAACCGAGTCCCCAGACCCCGCGGCTGCGGCTTTTGGCCCCGGTCGCCGCGCTGTCGGCCTTCATGAACAACACCCCCCTCGTGGCGTTCTTTCTGCCGATCTTCGTGAACATCTCCCGGCGGATGAAAATCTCGCCGTCGCAACTGCTCATTCCTCTCTCCTACGCCACCATCATGGGGGGCGTCTGTTCGAAGATCGGCACCAGCACCAACATCGTGGTTGCCGGGGCGATGGAGCGGTCGGGCGATGTGATGAGCGGCGGCCCGTCGATGGGGTTCTTCGAGGTCTCGTGGGTGGGCGTGCCCATTGCCGTTGTGGGATTGACCTTCCTAGTGACGGCGGGCCGCCGGCTGTTGCCCAACCGCCAGGACATGTTGGAATACGCCGAGACGCACCCCCGTGAATACACCCTGGAAATGCTGGTCACTCCCAGTTGTCCGCTGATCGGGCAGACGGTGCGGGCGGGAGGGTTGCGGGATGTGGCGGGACTCTACCTGCACCGCATCGAACGCGCGTCTGAGGTGATCTCGGCGGTTGGTCCCGACGAGGTGCTTCGTTCGGGCGATTTGCTGTATTTCTCGGGCATGGCCTCGCATGTGGTCGACCTGCAGAAGATTCGGGGATTGGTGCCGATCGATCACCGCGATCCCCCTCAAGAGACCCGGCTGTCGGCCACGGCCGCCACCACGGCCGGCTCGCTGGATTCGTTCGAAGGAGTGGATACACCTCCCGCGCCACCTCCCAAACCGATGCCCCGCCGGGGCCGGCAGTTGTGCGAGGTGGTCATCTCATCGACCTCGCCGCTCTTGGGCCAGAGCATCCGCGATTCCGATTTTCGCCGGCGGTACAACTCGGCCATCATCGCCGTGCATCGCTCGGGACAGAAACTCGAACAGAAGATCGGCACGATCGTGCTGTTGACGGGAGACACGCTGCTGGTGGATGCCGACGAAGATTTCGTGCATCGCTGGCGGCATTCCCCCGACTTCGTGCTGGTCTCTGGGTTGGAAGACACCGCGCCGGTGCGGCATGACCGGGCGTGGATCGCCCTGGTGATTTTTCTGGCGGTGTTGCTGGGGATGTCGTTCGGCCCCGACAGCAAGGCCAACGTCTACTGGAACCAGTCGCTGGTGGCGATGTGCGGCGCGGTGGCGATGCTGTGGTCGCGCTGTGTGCGGGGGAATGACGCGATCCGGGCGATCGACATGGGGGTCATCGTACTGGTCGCCTCGTCGCTGGGAATTGGCCGGGCGCTGGAGATCAGCGGGGCGGCTGGCTGGATCTCTGCGAAGCTGCTGGCGGTTTCATCTCCGTTTGGTCCGGTGGCGGTACTGGCGACCGTCTACGTGCTGACCATGGTGCTGTCGGAGCTGCTCAGCAACAGCGCGACGGCGGCATTGATGTGCACGCTGGCGAAGTCGATCGCCCTGCAGCAGGGGCTCGACGCCCGCCCCTTGATGATTGCCATCGCCATTGCCGCCTCGTGTGCGTTCGCCACCCCGATTGGCTACCAGACCAACCTGATGGTGATGAACCCGGGGGGCTACCGCTTCCGCGACTACCTCAAGGTGGGCCTGCCCCTCGACCTGATCTGCTTCATTGTGGCGATGATTGTGATTCCCCAGGTGTGGTCGTTGGAAATGGCCCGCTGAGGCCAGTTGCACATCCAGATGCAACCATCCCGTTGCACCCATCCAAACGATTGAGCACCAACCGGTCGGCACGAGGCGGCGGCCAAAACACTCGCGTGAGATCGTCTCCGCAGTTTCGGAGTGCCGGAGTGTCGATCTTGGTGTCTGCTGGCGAGAGACCGCCGCGTCGATCCGTCAGGTGTCGACCGTGGCGACGCGTTGGCTGGCCCAGACGGCCAGCGCTTCGCGGTTGAGCTTGGTGTTGTGCCGGACGTCGACCGGCAGCGGACCCGGATGGGGCAGAATTGTCTGCACATCTCGCGTGGTGGTCACCGAGGCACCCAGATCCAGCAGTTGCTGCTGCAGGACGGGGCTCCAGCGGGCCCCTTCCGCCAGTTCCACCACCAGCACGGGGCGCTGCCCGAGTCGGGGGCCCACCCCCACCAACGCCGAGCGAAACACCTGGGGATGCGTGTTGAAAACCGGCTCGATTTGATCAGTGAAGAGGGGGCCAGTCCCCGTCACGACCCGTTGCGACTTGCGGCCGCAGAACCACAACCGTCCCTGGGAGTCGAGATAGCCGACATCCCCCATGCGGTGCCAGAAGGTGTCGCCATCCGTGATTTTCGCGAGGGCCGTTGCCTGGGGCAGGGCGAAATATTCCCGCGTCACCACGGGGCCCCGCACCACAATCTCACCGATCTCGCCGGGGGGGAGTTCGCGCACCCCGCTCCAGTGGGGCAGGGGATCATCGGTGATGGCGATGATGCGCAGTTCCATCTGCGGGAAGAGTCGGCCGACGCAGGTTCCCGCCCCCTGGCGGGTGGCGGTGACCGTTTCGTCGAGCACCTCGCGGGCCGAGATCGAGGCGACGGGCAGTGCTTCGGTGGCTCCATAGGGTGTGTGCATCGACGCCCCCGGCTGGGTCAGGGTGGCCGACATCTGCCGCAGTACGCGTTCCGGAACCGGAGCCCCCGCCGAGAAGACCCGCCGCAGGGTGGGCAGGGTGATCTGCCGTACGGCACAGTAGTTGCCCACCCGATTCCAGATGGCTGGGGAGCCGAACCCCTGGGTGGCCTGATTGAGTTCGATCGCCTCGAGGATTCGCCGGGGATCAACGCGGGCGGGTCGCGAGGCGTCCATGTCGGGGATGACGGTGGTCACCCCGAGGGCGGCATTGAACAGTCCGAACAGGGGGAACCCGGGGACGTCGGCTCCACCCGGTTCCAGCCCATAAAACTCCCGCAACAGGTCGACCTGGGCGCGGAACATGCCGTGCTCGTAGACCACCCCTTTGGGAGGCCCGGTGCTGCCCGAAGTGAAGATGATTGCGGCGGGATCGGTGCGGCGTGTCGCGGGCCACTGCCAGGTGGGTCCGGCGGAGGCCAGCACCCGCGCGCCCCGATCGCACAAGTCTTGATAGGTCGTTCCCGACAACCAGCGGGGCCACCAGCCCGGGGAGCCGACGGTGACGTTGGACTTGGCCTGGGCGAATCGTCGGCCATTGAGTCGGCGCAGGGCCTGCACGAGAGGCAGGCCCAGAAAGCCGGCCGGTTCGACCTGGTCGAGACAGCCGAAGACCCGGCGGGGGCCCATGCCGGGGTCGATGAGCACAAGTGTGCCGCGAGCGCGAAACACAGCATAGGTGAGAGCGATGAACTCAATACCCGGGCGGACCGCCAGCACGAGCCGATCGCCGGGGGAAACCCCCAGGTCGATCAGTCCGGCGGCGAGACAGTCACTTTCGTGATCGAGCTGGGCGAACGAGAGTTGGCGATAACGCACCGTGCCGTTGCGGTTGCGTCCGATCGGGGCCACCACGCCGCGTGCCGCGGGAAACCGGAGGGCGGTTTCCCGCAGCGTCTCAGCGACGTTGTCGGAGGTGTCGTTCACGCGGGGCATGGTGTGCCAGAAACCTGGCGGGGGCGAACGGGCTGAGGCGCAGACGTCGCCCGGTCAGGCCGAGCCGGTCTGTTTCGCGGTGGCCGCGAGGTACAGCGCCTTCACATAGGGAATGGGCTCGGTCCCCAGTGCCTTGAGGATGGTCCCCCCGGCGGTGTAGCAATGGGTGACCCACGAGTCGTCGCCGTACTTGTGCAGGGCGGCACCCCCCTCGCCCCCGCCGACGTAAACCAGCAGGCCCGCTTCGGTCATCCGCTTGAGCTGCAGCATGAACTCGCGGGTTCCCTTGGCGAATTCCTCTTTCTCGAAGTAGCCGAAGACGCCGTTGTGGAAGGCGACCGCCGGTCCCTTGCCCGAGGCGATTTTCCGTTTGTTGTAGTCGATGAACTCGCCCACTTTGGCGGCGTGCAGGGCGATGGTCTGGGGGCCGACGTCGAGCTGCGAGCCCCCGGCGGGAATGGTGTCGCTGGGGGTGCCATCGGCCAGGATGAAGTCGATGGGCAGCACGAATTCGACCCCCGCCTTGCGGCCGTTGGTGATCATCGTCCGGGCTTGTTCGATGCGCTCGGGAGGAATGTAGAATTTGTTGGTGGGGTCGGTTCCCGAGGCCCCCATTTCGAAGGTGCCGCCGTCGAGATCGGCGGCTGCCTTCTTGAGAGTCATCGCCAACAGCCCGGCGGCAATGACCATCTTCACCTGGCCGCGATTGAGAATCGCCTGCAGGTCATCGAGCTTTTCGAGCTTCATGCCGCTGAAGATGACCAGCTCGGCCTGACGCGTCTTGGGAAGGTGCGTGCGCATTTCGCCATCGATGTACTTGCCGAGCGCGATGCGCCGCATGGGGAGCGGGACGACAGTCGACGACAGGTCGCGGTTCGACGAGGCGAAGCCTTCATTGACGTGCACCTGGGCCAGCTTGCTGAACATTCCGTTGGCGTACGCGGCAAGCTTGGGGGCCAGGGGGGCGAGTTCGTCTTTTTTGACCTTCCACAGGGCCCGCTCGAGGTCGAAGGCGCGGGTGTTTTCGAGCATCACGATTGCGCCGTGAGGGAGCTTGGCGACGGCGGCGGCGGTAGCGTCGGAAATCTCGCCGGTCTCATCGCTCATCCAGTCGGGCAGGACGGCGAGGTTTCCGCAGGGGACTCCCGCTTCGACCAAAATCTGCTGGAGGATGGGGGCGACGGGCTTGAGCGAGTTTTCTTTCTTGCGGCCAATGTGGCCGTAGACGATCTGGACCCAGCCCTTCGAGACGCCATAGCGCAGGGTTTCGACCAGCGAGCGCAGGCGGACATCTTCTTCCAGCGTGCCATCGGGGAGGAAGGCGACGTCGGTATCGCAGCGGACGAGGACGCGGGTGCCCGCGGGAAGATCGGCCAGCGCATCGAGCTGGGGGATCTGGGGGAGGCACTCTTCGAGCGAGGGGAAGCCCGGAGACTTGTCAATCAGTTTCTGACACCACGCCAACGCTTGCTCTACGGAAACAGACACAGCACGCCTTCGCGAAAACAGAGGAGATTTCCAACCGCGACGGGACCCATTCCCGGCCCTGCGCCAGCCGGTCCTCGCGACCTGGAACTGTGACCAACACAGTCATGTTTCGAGTCTGGGCCGGGGGTTGGCATTTGTCAAGCAGTGGGCGACTGGCTTTCCCCCGGGGGCGACCTACAATCGCCCGGAAGTTCCCCACCGGACCAGTCTGTCCGCGCCACGACCCGTTGAGCCTGAGCCGCGTTATGAGCCCCCGCGATCCCTCGTCGGAATCCGCCCGCAACTTTGGCACGGCGTTGGCCATGGTGATGGTGGCGGTGATTGCGCTGGGATTGTTTTACCTGGTGGCGACTGTCTTCCCGAGCATTGCCGGGCTGCTGATTGTGGGGCTGCTGTTCGTGCTGCCGGCCTTGTTCCACTATTTCGTCTGGGGCCGCTGGATGGAGCGGGTGCGTCAACGGGTGCTGGCCGAGGAAGCCCGGGCTGAGGCGGAAGCGAAAGCCCGCAAGCGGTGAATCGTCTTGGATGGAGACGGGTGTTCATTCCCATCGTGTGGTGTCTTGCGGACAACCGCCCCTGACGAAGTCGGATGCGGCCCTGTTCGAGACGCGGAGCGACGTCTGGCGGAATGCTGTGGTTGATTGGCTGCCAGATCGAGACCTGAGGTTTTCGCCGCGGGGAGCACGCAGTGGACCGCATTGCGGCGAACTGTGTGGCGGCGGTCCCGCCTCGGTTCTCAACTTCCCCTCGTTTGGCCCAAACCGCTAGACTCTCGGCGTTCCGTTGGACCGCGAGGATGCCGTCTTGAGTGTTGATCCAGGAAGTGATCTGCTGGCTCCGATGACGGGGTCGATTGATGAGGTGCGGGGGGTGGTGCGCGCTGCGCAGGGGCGGGGGCAGAAGGTGGGGTTTGTCCCCACTATGGGGGCCCTGCATGCCGGACACACATCGCTGGTTACCCGGGCACTTGAACACTGCGACAGGGTGGTGGTCTCCATTTTCGTGAATCCCACACAGTTCAACGATCCCAAAGATCTCCTTCATTATCCC
>JBKCTR010000396.1:0-2196 GCA_046318755.1 Planctomycetaceae bacterium | reverse complement strand
GACGACCATCGATCCGCAGTACGACGCAACGAATCCCTGGATCACCGTCGACGAATTCACAGTCCAGCCGCAGATTCTGCAGATCGACGGCGGCAATTCGCAGATTTCACAGACGGAACTGCGGACCCGACTGTTCAAGATGACCAGTACCGAGCGCAATCTGCCGTGCGTGCGGGATGAGGTGGCGAATTCGGATGGGCCCATCGACTATCCGTCGGCGATCCACCCGGCGGTGATCCGAAACCAGGGCCAGGGCCTGGTCCGGAACACCTTCGCCCTGAACAACCTGGGCCAGCAGACCATCAACCCCAACCGGTACCAGTCGATCACCACGAACAAAGTCTGGCAACCGCATTATGACCGCGACTTCAACTCGGTTATGGATCTGCTGGGGATTCCGCTGTACGGTCCGCATCTGACCACCTCCCGCCTGGCGGGGGGCAACCAGTTGCTGCTGGAGAAGACCACCACGGCGTCGGCATCGCAGGCCCTCCCCCCCAATCCGGTGGCTTGCGTGGCGGCCGCCAAGTTTCTGCAACCCACTCACCCCAGCCAGTCCGCGACCCCCTCCTGGAGTCCTCACAACCGCTGGTTCCGGATCCTCGAACTGCTCGAAGTGCGCCCGATGGATCAGGAGACGCTGCTGACCCAGCGCCCCGAACTCTGGAGCGAGATGCTCACCCGCACCCCGGGCCGATTGCAGTTGAATGCCCTGCCGCATGGTGACAATCTCTTCGCCCTGCTCGATGATCCGCGAACCTTCAGTGTGCAGACCAATGGCAATTCCCAGCAGGTGCTGGACCTTCGGGAAACGTCCCGCAACTGGTGGTTCGAGCTGCTGCGAACCCGCGACGGCGTGGATCCATTGCTGAAGCAGTTCACCAATGGTGAGCCGGTCATTCTGCCCGGGGCCCCGTCCTCACGCCCCTTCCGGGGACTGTCGCACGCCCCGACGCAGTTGCAGGCGAGCGCCAACCCTCCCCTGCTGCCCGAAACCACGGAACACGGCCTGTTGCGGCGGCTGGGGAAGGACGCCAGCGCCAACTACAACGTGGCGCCGGATACCATCACCCCCACCAGATTGGGCCAACAGGGACAGGCCTACCGCAGGCTCTTCGAAGCCCGCAGCCAGGCCGACCTGGCCGTGGGGGACATCGATCTCCCCTCGCGCAACCGGCTGCTGGCCAAGGTGGCCAACAACTCCACCAACCGGGGACACGTTTTCCTGGTCTGGATGTCGGTCGGGTTCTTCGACGCCGTCTTCCCCGATCCCCAGAATCCCGCCATCGTCCAGGTGGGGGCGGAGTTGGAAGATCAGCCCCGGCGCCGCGGCTTCTTCGTGGTCGACCGCAGTCTGCTGGAAGAGGCCTACATTCCTCCCGGAACTGGCAGCAATGGACAGCCCAGTCCCGGCACCTTCGACTTCCGCAAGTTTGTGCAGTACCGCCGGACCATGCAGTAAGTTCCCGCGACGAAACAACTTGATCGGAAAAGGTGGTGATGACACGTCAATTCACACCGAGTGGTTGGAATTGAAGCCGATTGATGACGGCCCGAACCTCAAGTGGATCTCTGTTGTGTCGCTCCCCATCGGGATCTGGAGTTGTCGCTTCTCCCAATGCGGGGTGATCACCGACTGAACCGCGCACTGGCCTGTGCCGAAGCCGTTCCCTGAAGGGATCTTCCTGGATCCCCCAAACATCGCGTCACAGGACTTGTGTGTCGGCATTCGAGGCCGATGGGTTGGGTCGAGTTCGGCCCGCAGTTCATCCCGACGGGACGCCTTGAGCCATCCCCTTCAGGGATGAATCGAACCCTCGAACCCCAACCCAGGGGAGCCGCTGCGCGGCGAACCCTGGGCTCTGTCAGAATGTCCCTTCAAGACATGGCGGGGATCGATGTTGTGTTCGGGAGGATGGCGGAAGGTTCGTTGTCGTGGAATGGAATCGGGGGGGCCGCGATTCCATCACGGAAACCGTCGATGACGTGATTCATCGGTCAAACCGGCTGCCACGGTGGAATTCCAGTCTGTTTGTTTTGCCCCGGCCTCTCAGGTCCCGCGGGGCTGACCCGGCGCTGATGAATGCCAACCCCTCCCCTGCTCACATCGAATGGGAGCCCGCCCCGCGCTGAGGGGCCCTCCTCGAGTGGCGGGCCCTCAACGAGGGGGTGGGAACCACCAGGACGCAGGTGGCT
>JBKCTR010000395.1:0-22393 GCA_046318755.1 Planctomycetaceae bacterium | reverse complement strand
CCTCTGCCGTACCGACTGACAAGTCACTGGAGAGCCCGCCATGAAGACGATCTTTACTACTGGACAAGTAGCTAAGATCTGTAAAGTTGCCCCCCGTACTGTGAGCAAGTGGTTCGATTCAGGCCGCTTGCGCGGCTATCGAATCCCTGGTTCTCAGGACCGGCGGATTCCCCGTGAGCATCTCATCCGGTTCCTCAAGGAACATGGGATGCCCCTGGGTGAACTCGAAGACGAAGCAGTGGGCAAAATACTGATCGTTGGCGCCGAGGCATCGATCCGCGGTGGCCTGCGTGAGCAAATGAGTGCCGATACTTTCAAGCTCGACTTCGCGAACAGCGGATTCGAAGCTGGAATTCAGGCCGAGTCGTTGCACCCCGACTGTGTGGTGATTGACTTCATCATGGGCCGCAGCGAGGCCCTGATGATCGCCCAGAATCTCCGCAAGAACGCCGAGTACGCCGACGTCGTGCTGGTGGGACTGCTGAGCGATGAAGACAACACGAGCGGGTTTGACCGCTCGATCTTCAGCGAAACCTTCCGGAAGCCTTTCGATACGGCCCTGCTGGCCGAACGAATTCGCACCCTGGTCAGCCGCCGCAAGCAGCTGGCCTAGTGATTGGGGGTCTTTCGTTCGCGGCAGTTCACTTCCGGCACCAGTTCAGCGACGCCAGGGACGGCCCGCCCCGGAAGTTTGGTCCCTCCGACTGCCCGTCGAACGCGGGATGACCGCTGTTTTTTCGCCGACCGGCCCGCTCAGATCTCTGAGCCGGGCCGGTTCGCTTTTTATCCCGATCCTACATCCTGTTGCCTTCTCGCCGGGAACAGCCGGTGCAGGCCGGTGGCAGGCCCGTGAGGTTGGTGAGTATCCTTCCCGAAACATCGTCCTGGCGGGGTTGTTTCCCGAGACTTGGCCGGGGTTTCGTCCGCAGGGCATCCGTGTTCCATTCACTCATGGCTTCGCACCCAGCAGAGTCGCTGCCGAGATCGGACCGGTCGTCGCAGGGGAGGGCATGGCCCTGGTGGTTGCTGGGGCTGGTGGCCGCGGTGGTCGTCGCACTGCAACTGGATCCTGCTGGGGACCATCCCGGAGGCTGGGCCGGGCCTGGCATCACGACCGACGAACCGCTCAACGTCGCCCAGGGAGTGCTGCTGGCCGATCGAGTGTTCAATCTCGATTTGGCCGGTTTCCGTCGAGTCGATGCAGCCCTGCCCGACTATCCTCCCCTGGGGCGCGTGGCCCTGGGGTTGGGCCATGAAATCGCCTGGATGCTCTGGCCCCCGGCTCGGACCGAAGCCGCTTATTCCATTGCCTGTGCCCGGGTCATGCCCGCGTTGCTGTTTGGGGTGACGGTGGCCTTGGTTGGTGTGACGGCTGGTCGCCGGTGGGGGCCTGTCGCTGGTTTTTGGTCCGCGACGTCGCTGGTGCTGATGCCCCGCAGTTTCGGGCATGCACACCTGGCTTCCCTCGAGACAGCCATCAATCTGGGCTATCTCGCGACCCTGCTGGCGGCACTCGGTGCGTGGGATGCCTTGGGGCGATCGAACCCGCGCCTGGCCGCAGGACAAGAAACGTGGTGGTGGTCGGGGCGGCTGGTCCGATCTGCTTTGTGGACCGGATTGGCACTGGGGGGGGCCTGGCTCATCAAGATCCAGGCGATCTTTCTGCTGCCGGTGCTGGCGGTCTGGGGTCTCGTTTGGCTGCGTGGACGGGCCGTGCTGTGGGGGCTGTTGGTCGGAGGGATCGCGGCACTGGTGTTTGTCGCGGGTTGGCCCTGGCTGTGGGACGATCCCCTGGGCAATGCCCGGCTTTATCTTGGCAAGACCACGGCCCGCGCGACGATCCAGGCCTGGTACCTGGGGCAACCTTGGGCGGATCGGGATCTTCCCTGGCACTATCCGTGGGTCCTCTGGGGGACCACGGTCCCGTTGGGCCTGCAGGCGGTGGGAGTGTGGGGAGTGATTCAGTCCGTGCGAGATTGGCGGCAGGCAGCGGTGGAATCGCTGTTTTTGCTCGGGCTGGCGGTTCCCTTGATCGCTTTCAGTGTTCCCGGGATCGCAGTCTACGATGGCGAACGCCTGTTCTCGATCATCTTTCCTTTGTGGGCTTTGCTGATTGGGCGCGGAGCCGGCGCGGTGGCTGAGTGGTGGCTCGGCACGGGGCGAAATCGAGCCGCCGGGGGGCTGATGAGCCTGATGCTGTTGCTGGCCCAAGGGGGGGGCTTGTGGTCGCTGGCTCCGGCTTGGTTGTCGTATTACAACGCGGCGGTCGGGGGATTGAAGGGGGCCGTCGCTCTGGGATTGCCCCCGAGCTATTGGGGTGATGGCTTGACTCGCGACCTCTGGTTCGAGGCCTCTCAACACGTGCCGGAAGGAGCCACCTTGGCATTGGCCCCCACGCTGTATGAGTCTCAGGCCGGAGAATTCCAGAGACAGTGGCCGATTCGTCGGAACCAGCGTTGGACGCTGGTTCCCTGGGGGACCAAAGCGGCCGCCAAGGCGGAGTTTGTGGTATTGATCAACCGGCCGGAATACCTGCCCCCCGAGTATCGGGACCTGAAACCGGCCGATTTCGTGGTCAGCACGACCCGGGAGGGAGTCTGGCTGGCGGGATTGAAACGACTGGACTCCCCCCCCCCTCAGCCGGGAATGACGACCCGTGTCTCTTCGGTCAGTTCGCGGAGGGCGGCGTGTGGTCCTTCCTTTCCCAGACCGCTGTCTTTCAGCCCCCCGTAGGGCATCAGGTCGGCCCGCCACTGGGTTCCCCAGTTGATGTGCAGATTGCCGCTCTCGACTTCCCGGGCGAACCGGAGGGCACGGGCGAGGTCGCGGGTGAAGAGTGAGGCCGACAGACCGTAGGGGCTGTCATTGGCCAGCCGGATTGCCGCATCAAAACTGTCGACTTGAGTCACCGCCACGGCGGGACCAAACAACTCCTCGCAACTGATGCGCAGGGAGGGGGTTACTTCAGCGAGGATGGTCGGTTCGAAGAGGGTCCCCTCCCGTTTCCCCCCCGTGACCAACCGTGCCCCGCTCGAAACCGCTTCTTGGACCCAGGATTCCACCCGAGAGGCATCCTGCTCGCGAATCATGGGCCCCATTCGGGTGGCGGGGTCGAGTGGATCGCCCGTCCGCAGCTCTCTCACCCGTGGGGTCAGTGCGTCGAGAAATTCGCCATAAGCTTTGGGGGTGGCCAGGATCCGTTGAGTCGAGATACACACCTGACCGGCGTTGGAGTAACCCGACACGGCCACCAGGGACGCCGCCTGTTCGATGTCGGCATCGTCGAGGAGAATCACAGGGCTGTTGCTGCCAAGTTCCATCGTGACGCGTTTGACCCCTGCCATGCGGCAGATGGCGTCGCCGATGGCGTAGCTGCCGGTGAAGCTGATCTTGCGGATGCGGCGATCGGTACACATCGCCTTTCCCAATTCGCCCCCTCCCCCTGTCACACAGGCGATGGCCTGGGGTGGAAGCCCTGCCTCCAGCAGGATTTCGACGAGTTTGAGGGCCGACAACGGCGTGTCGCTGGCGGGTTTGATGCAGACGGCGTTCCCCGCAGCCAGAGCCGGTCCCACCTTGTGGGCGACCAGATTCAGCGGAAAATTGAACGGGGTGATGGCGGCCACAATGCCGCAGGGAACCCGCAGGGTGAACCCCAGTTTGCCCTTGCCCCCCGGGGCGGCGTCGAGGGGAATGACCTCGCTGCTGATGCGGCGGGCTTCATCGGCCGAGACATCGATGGTTTCCCGGGCCCGGCTCGCTTCGAAGGTTCCCTCGGCCAGAGTCTTGCCCTCTTCCTGACTGATGATGCGCCCCAGTTCGGGTTCCCGTGCCTGCATGAGCATCGCGGCCCGGCGCAGGATCGCCGAACGGTCGTACGCCGGCATGTCACGCATCAGCCGGGCCCCCTCGACCAGTCCCGCGACCGCCAGGTTCACGTCATCGGGTGTCCCATGAGGCACCGTGTCGATCACCTCGCCGTTGTACGGATTGCGGACTTCGATCGACCGGGGACGGTCTTGCCACTGGGCAGCGAGAAACATCTTCATCGAAGCGACGCCTGGGCACTGCGAGGAGGCAACCGGAATTGTCTGCGGCCTGCAGCTTAGCCTGTCTTTGGCTGGGTCAACAGGGGCCGTCGTTGACGGCCTGGTCATGACCGGGGGGCTGCAGACGAGGCCTGTGGGTGCTACGGTCCCACAGAGCTCTTCCGGTTTCACTTCGGACCGAGGGGCGATCGACAGCCGGAGAATTCACTTTCCACCGGACCACTCCGTCCACACAGTGGTCCCATTGGCTGTCGGGGCGCCGTCAATCCGGTATCTTCCGGGATCGCACTCCTTTCGCAGGAATGATTCGCCCATGCGCTGGATTCGACTCGGACTGCTTGCGCTGCTGCTGACTGTGATTTCCCGGGAGGCTGGTGCCGGGGAGGAATCACCTCGTGCGCCTTCGGAAGAAATCCGCACGTTTGTGTTGGAAGATCCCGCCTTGGAAGTGCAGTTGGTGGCCAGTGAGCCGGCGGTGCGCAGCCCGGTGGCGCTGGCTTGGGATGCCGCGGAGCGACTCTATGTGGCCGAGATGATTGGCTATCCCGAGACTCCGGGACGGGGGCGGATCACCCGGCTGGAAGACCGGGATCGCGACGGACATTACGAACACTTCCAGGTGTTTGCCGGGGGGTTCGACTTTCCCGCCAGCGTGATGCCTGTTGAGGCGGGAGTGCTGGTGGCCGATGCTCCCCACATCTGGTTGCTGCGCGACACCGACGGGGATGGCAAGGCGGACGACCGCCAGATTATCTGGACCGGTTTTCGCGCTGGATCGCAACAGTTGCGTGCGAATGCCCTGCATTGGGGGCCCGACAACTGGATCCATGGAGCGAATGGCCGCAATGACGGAGAAGTCACTGGTCCAGACGGAGGGACGGCAGTCTCGATTCGAGCGCGGGATTTCCGTTTTCGGCTTGCGCCGGCCACGTTTGAGGCAGTGGTGGGACAAAGCCAGTTTGGACAGGTCCATGATGACTGGGGGCGGCGGTTCCTCTCGTGGAACACCGTTCCGGTTCGACAGCAGGTGCTGCCAGACTGGTTCCTCGAAGCGTGTCCGGAAATGGCCTCTCGGGCGATTGTCGACGTCGCCGAGCCCGGAGACACCGGCGAGATCTTTCCTCTCAGCCCGCCTCCCCGCCAGTTCAATGCCGAGCGGGCCAGTTTTTACAACGCCCTGTGCGGCCTGACAATTCTGCACAGCCCTCTGTTGGGGAGCGAGTACGAAGGAAATGCGTTTTTGGGAGAGTCCCTGAGCAACCTTGTGATCCGGCGAAAGCTGGACGCGACCGGTGTTCTCGTCAAGTCGCAGCGGACCAATCCCACGTGTGACTTTCTGGCCTCCACCGACTCGTGGTTTCATCCTGTGTTTCTCACGACCGGTCCCGATGGGGCACTGTATTTCGCCGATTTCTACCGTCCCCTGGTCGAGCATCCGATCTATGTGGCTTCGGAACAGGCCCGCCAGGAGGTCGACTGGCGGCAGGGGGCCGAACATGGCCGCATCTGGCGAGTGGTCCGCCGGGGAGGTCGACCAACCGGGCAGCCCCCTCCGTCCCCTGCGGAACTGTCTCCCGAAGAACTGGTCGCCCGGCTCGATGATCCGGTCGGTTGGCAGCGGGATACCGCCCGACGATTGCTTGTGGAGCGGAGACAGGCGGATCTTGCCGGTGAAGTCCGCCGGGTCTGGTCGTCGGCACGAACGGTCCAGGGACGACTTCAGGCCTTGTGGACGCTGGCGGGACTGGGGGAGCTGACCGTGGCCGATCTCCAGCGGGCGCTGGCCGATGAATCGGACTTGGTCCGCGTGCAGGGGATTGCCCATGCGGAGTCGCGCTTGGCGCAGGAGGACTCACTGCGGCAGCTGTGTCGCAATTTGGCCGCCCAAGGGACTTCACTGACCCGCTTCCAGTTGGCATTGTCTTCTGTGAAGTGGAAAGACGACGAACTTCTGGAATTGCTGAAGTCGCTTGTTCGACTCTCTCCCGGCGAGACTCCGCTGACCGAAGTGGTGCTGGCGGTGGCGGCACGAACGCCGGGCCAAATGCTGGAAATGGTTCGCCAGTTGGTGCAAGACGATCCGCAGACCTGGCTGTCTCCCGCTGAGGGGCAGATCCGGGTGCTGCGCGGGGTGGGACACCGACTGGGAATTGGCCCTCTGGACGAGAACGATTCACGCGAACTGGAAGCACTGCTGCACGAGGCACGTGAACAGAGTGCGCCCGCCTTGGTGGGGTGGATTCTGGCGGGGATGGTGGAAAGTGGAGTGCCGCAGGGCAAGTCTCTCAAGCATATGTCCGCCTGGAACGACCGGGCTCTGGTGGAATGGGCCCGCCGGATGGTGCGGCCGAAGCCGGAGTCGGAAAAAAAACCGGCAGACCCGGCGATGTGGGCCGCGCCGCTGGGATTGCTGGTCTGGGGGGAACCGCCCGAGACCGTGCGCGAGGTGACCCGCTTCGTGAAACGGGGGCAACCGGCCGAAGTGCAGTCGTTGGCTGCCTTTGTGATTGGGGAAGTCGCGACGCCGGAATCGGTCGAGGAACTGGTTGGGGTGTGGGCCCAGGCGGGGACGTCGGCCCGCCGAACGCTGTTGAGAGGAAGCACCCGCTCGGCGGCGTTGCGGCAGATGGTCTTGGACGGCATGCGGGAGGGGGTCATCTCACGGGCCGATTTCCCTGCGGATCTCGTGATGAGTCTGGCACAATCCGACTCTGTCGAGCTGCGCGAACTTGCCCGGGAATTGGTCCCCGTCATCAACTCCGATCGGCAACAAGTGGTGGAAGCGCATCGGGAAGCCCTGTCCCAACGGGGAAACGCCCGGGCAGGTGCCCGGTTGTTCCGCCAGCATTGCCTCGGTTGCCATCAGGTGCAGCGTGAGGGGGGAACGGTGGGGCCGGATCTGTCTGGCATCGGAGGCCGGCCGCGCGAGGCGGTGCTGGTTGACCTGTTGGATCCCAATCGTCAGGTCAATCCCAACTTTGTTGTCCAGTCGGTGGAATTGAAATCGGGAGTGGTGTTGTCGGGGCTTGTGGTGGCGGAGACGGCTCAAACCCTGGCCCTCAAGCGGGCCGATGGGGGCACCGAGCAGATTCCCGCCGCCGGGATCGCGGAGGTCCGCAGCACCGGGCAGTCGTTGATGCCCGAGGGATTCGAACAGAAACTGCCTGGGGCGTCTCTCGTGGACCTGCTGGAGTTCCTGCGGAATCCCCGTCGGGAGCTGCTGCTCGAGGCGAGCCCGGATGAATTGAGTGACGAGTCGCGCGAAGATTGACTCGTCGTGCTTGAATTCCGGAGAGGAAATGCGATTCAATTCGGTAACGTCCGGTTTGGCAACAGCGGGCGTTTGTTCGGTGACTGTGCCAGGAACTCGGGATGGATCGGGTGGCAACATGCCAAAACTGCGTCGTGGCTGGAGTTGGGCCCTTGCGGGAGTGGGCCTGCTGAGCGTCTTGACCGGCGTGGGGCGTGGGGATGACCAGCAGGCATCGACCGGCAATCCACACTTCCACCGGGAAGAGATTCCGGCAGTTCCCCAGACCGAGGCGGGCACGACCGCGGCCCACAGGCGGACGGGAGAAGACTGGCCCGAGTTTCTGGGGCCCCGGGGAACGGGGATCTCGGGAGAGACGGGCCTGTTGCCGAAATGGCCCGCGAAGGGTCCGCCCATCCTCTGGAAGAAGAAGGTGGGGGAGGGCTATGCCGCCCCCTCGGTCCTTGGCGACCGCTTGGTTTTCTTCCACCGGATTGAAGACGAAGAGCGGGTGGAGTGCTATGTACCGGAGACGGGTGAACCGCTTTGGAGCCATGGGTATCCAACGAGTTTCAACGATCCGTACGGATACAATGGAGGCCCCCGCTGTTCGCCCCTGCTGACCGAAGAGCACTGCTTCACGTATGGGGCCGAGGGAAAGCTGACTTGCCTCGATCTCGCCACTGGAAAGCGAGTCTGGCAGCGCGATACGCAGAAAGACTTTCGCATTCCACGCGGCTTTTTTGGGGTCGGATCAACTCCGGTCCTCGAAGGTGACCGATTGTTTGTGATGGTGGGGGGGCACCCCAAGTCGGGGATGGTCGCCTTCGACCGGAAAACCGGGAAGACACTCTGGGAAAACGTCGGGCCAGACACGTTTCCCAATCCTCCCATGCGGATCGAGCGCGACCGGCCGCCTGCCAAGCTGGCCAGTTACTCTTCTCCTTTCCTGGCGACGATTCACGGGCGGAAGCACCTGCTCTGTTTCATGCGGCCGGGACTGGTCTCGCTGGACCCCGAAACGGGTGCGGTCAACTTTGCCGCCTGGTTTCGGTCGCCGATTCATGATTCGGTCAACGCGGCCCGGCCGGTGGTCATCGGCGATCGGATTTTTCTGTCGGCTGCGTATGAGACCGGCGCGTTGATGCTGAAGGTGCAGCCCGATGGCAAGGGGGCCGACGAGGTCTGGAAAGATCTCGACGCCATGCAAACCCACTGGTCGACCACAATTGAACATCACGGCTTTTTGTATGGTTTCAGCGGACGGCACGAACCCGGGTCCAACCTCCGTTGCATTCGGGCCAGCGATGGACAACTGCTGTGGCGAACCCGCGATGTGAATGAAGACGAAGAGCCCGATCCGAAAGCGGGATTGGGAACCAGTGTTCCCAAGTTTTACGGTCGCGGCTCGGCAATTCTGGCCGACGGCCGGCTCATCGTGATGGGGGAACGAGGGACCCTGGCCTTGGTCGATCTGAACCCCGAGGAGTTCCAGGAGATCAGCCGGGTGAAATTTCCCGAAATGGGCTATCCCTGCTGGACGGCTCCCGTGCTCTCCCGTGGGCGACTGTTCATCACCGGGGCCCGTCAGTTTCGCGGTCTGGGGGGATTCACCGATTATGAATACCACCTGATTGCCCTCGACCTGGCGGCCGAGTGAATCCGACACTGTCGGGGGGAGCTCAACCTCCCAACGTCCTTTCCGGAGTTTGCCATGCTGTCTCGCGTTCTCGAACCGGAGGTGATGGACACGGCCGAAGAGGCGCTCGATTACGACACGATGGACCATTCCTTTGTGAATGGTCTGTTTGCCGATCAGTTTGCCGAATTGTTGCAGGGGAGCCCATATCGGCCTGCCGGGCGCTGGCGGGTTCTGGACGTGGGGACGGGGACTGCTCAGATCCCGATTGAAATTGTGCGACGGCGGTCCGACGTCGACATTGTGGCGATTGACCTGTCGCGCGCGATGCTGAAACTCGGGCAGCGCAATTTGGAGCGGGCGGGAGTGGCCGCTGCGATTCGTCTGGAACTGGTCGATGCCAAACGGCTTCCGGATGCCTCCGCGAGTTACGACGCCGTCATTTCCAACAGCATCATCCACCACATTCCCGAGCCGCTGCATTCCCTGCGGGAGATGGTGCGGGTGCTGCGGCCGGGCGGCGTGTTGTTCGTGCGTGACCTGCTGCGACCGTCCGATCTGGCGACTCTGGAACGCCTGGTCGAACAGCATGCCGCTGGTGCCAATCCGCACCAGCGGCGGCTGTTTGCTGAATCGCTGCGGGCCGCTCTGACAGTCGAGGAAGTTGCCAGCCTGTTGCAGCAGGTGGGGCTGCCTGCGCGTTGGGTTGCGGCCACCAGCGACCGGCACTGGACGATCTGTTCGCGGTGAGACTCGCGGACCGAGTCATCAACCACCGCAATCGCCTGGTGGCTCCCTGACCCGTCCCAGAAACCCTCGTCAGGGTTTGAGGTTGCGGTCGAGGAATTCCCACATGCCGCGGACCGAATCCTCCAGTTTCTTGCCTCCCCAGCCGTGTCCGTCACCCAGCATCAACTCGACACGCCCGGGCACGCCGGCATTGGTGAGGGCTTCGGCCATGAACCAGGCCTGCTCCCCGGGGACCAACGGGTCCTTGGTTCCCTGCATGAGCAGCATGGGGGCGTCGCCGGCATTGACATAGGTGATGGGCGAGGCCTTCTTGTAGGCTTCAGGCATTTCCTCGCGAGTGCCCCCCAGGAAGTTCTTGAGGATGCCTTGAGACACTTCGGGCAATTTGGCGGAGAGGTCGGTCGGGCCGACGAAGTCGACAACCACCTGCACCTTGCTCGACTGGTCGGGCCAACCTCCCATCCCTTCGAGTCCGTCAGCGGGGTCCATCGTCCCCAGCATCATGGCCAGATGGGCTCCGGCCGAGAACCCCACCGCGCCGATCTTGTCGGGGCGAATCTTGAGTTCCTTGGCGTTGGCCCGCAGCCAGCGGATGGCACACTTCACATCTTCAACCTGGGCCGGGAAGCGGTGCTTGGGGGCCAGCCGGTAGCCGATGGTGGCAGAGGCGTAGCCCTTTTGCGCCGCCTCGACCGCCTGGGCCAAGTGATCTTCCTTCTTGCCTCCCGACCAGCCGCCCCCGTGGATGAACACCACGACGGGAAACGGACCGTTACCGGTGGCGGGACGGGCGAAATGGAGGGTGAGCGGTTCACCCCCCCCTGTTCCGTACTGCACATTCTGTTGCAGGATATGGGATGCCTGGGGGGCCGCTCCCACCAGAGGAGATGCGGCCGGATCGCGGGGCTTGTTGGTGCGGGTGAACTGTCCTCCGCGCACCTTCATCGCGAGGCTGTAGACCTGCTTGTCGCAGGTCATGTAGAGCGTCTTGCCGTCCGGTCCACCAAACGCCACGTTCGAGCAGAACTCGGGGATGGGGATGAGGCCCAGCGCGACCCCATCGCGATCAACAACCCAGACTCCACCGCTCCCCGAGAGGTACAGGTTGCCCCGTTCGTCGATTGTGAGTCCATCGGGGGCCGTCCGCTTGTCCGCCGGGACCGGAGGATCAAAAAAGAGTCGACCCGCCCCGACGGTTCCATCGGCCTGAATGGGATAACGCCGCCAATTCATCGGACCATCGTCGGCCACATACAGCCAGCGGCCGTCGTTGGAGACCTTGAGTCCGTTGGGAACCTGCATGTCTTCGATGATCTTCCGCGATGTCCCGTTGGCGGTCAGCAGGTGCACGGCACTGGTTTTGTTTTTCCCGTCAAAATCCGGATCGGTGAAGTAGATGTCGCCATTGGGGGCCTGGGCGACATCATTGGGCTGATGCAGAGCCGGGTTGAATAGCAGGACCTGGGTCTCGGACGGGCCATTCGGGCCGATCGCGTAACTGACAACACGATGACCAAACGCCTGAGCGCCGATCAGCCGCCCATCGTTCCCAAGGGCCATTCCGTTCACCCCCTCGGTCTTGTCGGCCCAGACCGAGACCTTGCCCGGTTCATCCAGACGCAGGATCTGGGTATCAGCCTTCTCTTTTCCAAACGCTGTGAAGTACAGCTTGCCGGTCACACCATCCCAGACCGGGCCTTCAAAAAAGCGGGGATCACTGTAGACCGAAATCAGTTTCGCACTCTCAGCCACGGTCGCGGGCCAGCCGGTCTCTTGTGCCTGCAGTGGTGCGAGGCCAGCAGCGAGGGCCATTTGCCAGGCCAACAGAGCGAGACACAGTTTTTTCTTCATGGCGCGAAGCTCCGTGCGACGGGCGACAACGAAAGTTCCTGAAGTCCAGACGATAACGCCGTGATTTGTGAATGAAAAGGATTTGGTGGTCTGCGGCCCGCTGCTGGGGGGAATCGGCACGGTATTGTGTGCGCTACGTGGTCGGGCGGAGAGAAGAGGATATCGAGTGGGTCTTCAGCAATCTCGATGAGGTCCGCTGGGGCGGTCTGTGTTTCCCAAGGCACCAGAGCCAGATTCCGGAAGGAACTCAACCTCCCCGGGGGGACACGGGGCGAAGCACCAACAGTGACAGGGGAGGCAGACAGATTCGAATGCTCTGGGGCTGCCCATGCAGGGGGATGGGTTCGGAATAGACCCCTCCGAGGTTGCCGAGATTGCTCCCCCCATAAATCGCGGCATCGCTGTTGAACAGCTCGATGAAATAGCCGGTGGACGGGACGCCGAGCCGATAGTTGTCCCGGGGGACGGGGGTGCAGTTCATGGCCACAACCAGGAATTCCTGGGGATTCCGTCCGACACGCAGCCAGGCGTACACGCTGTTGGCCGAGTCGTCGCAGGAAATCCAGCGGAAGCCGTCCGATTGCATGTCCAACTCATGCAAGGCGGGCATCTCCCGGTAGATTCGGTTGAGGTCCCCCACCAGGCGCCGGATCCCATCGTGCGAGGTGTGTCCGCACAGGGCCCAATCGATTTCCTGGTCATGGTTCCACTCGGTCCACTGTCCCAGTTCACCCCCCATGAACAGCAGCTTTTTGCCAGACGTGGTGTATTGATAGGCATACAACAGGCGCAGATTCGCGAACCTCTGCCAATAATCGCCGGGCATTTGCGACAGCAGCGATCGCTTGCCGTGCACCACTTCGTCATGAGACAGGGGCAGGACAAAATTCTCGGTGAAGGCGTAGACCATCCGAAACGACAACTCGTTCTGGTGGTATTGGCGGTGGATGGGATCACGCCGCAGGTAGCGAAGTGTGTCGTTCATCCACCCCATGTCCCACTTCATGGTGAAGCCAAGTCCCCCGGTGTAGACCGGGCGTGAGACCCCGCCCCAGGCGGTCGATTCTTCGGCGATCGTGACGACCCCGGGAAACTCCCCGTGCACAATCGTGTTCAGATCCTGGAGGAATTGCACCGCCTCGAGATTTTCCCGACCGCCGTAGGGATTGGGGATCCACTCTCCCGGTTTGCGGGAGTAGTCGAGGTAGAGCATTGAGGCGACGGCATCCACCCGCAGCCCATCGACGTGGTAGACATCGAGCCAGAAGCGGGCGCTGGAGAGCAGGAAGTTGCGAACTTCGGTGCGTCCGTAGTTGAAGACCAGCGTGCCCCAATCGGGGTGTGATCCCTGGCGGGGATCGGCGTGCTCGTAGAGACAGGTGCCGTCGAACCGCTCCAGTCCATGGGCGTCGCTGGGGAAGTGTGCGGGGACCCAGTCGACCAGCACTCCAATCCCATGCCGATGGCAGTGGTCGACGAAGTACATGAAGTCATGCGGCGTTCCGAAACGGCTGGTTGGGGCAAAATAGCCCGTTGTCTGGTAACCCCACGATCCGTCGAAGGGATACTCGGTGATGGGGAGCAATTGCAGGTGCGTGTAGCCCATTTGTTGGGCATAGTCGACCAACATATGGGCCAGTTCTCGATAGTTGAAAAACGCCCGGCCGTCGCGGGGACGCCGCCACGACCCCAGTTGGACTTCATAGATCGAGACAGGCTGCTCCAGCCAGTTTGTCCGTTCACGCTGCCGCAGCCAGTCCAGATCATGCCAGTCGTAACCCGAGAGCTCGTAGACAATCGAGGCCGACTTGGGACGCAGCTCGGCATGGAAGGCCACTGGGTCGGACTTCTGTTCGATCTGTCCGCTCTGTTCCTGCAGCGAATACTTGTAGGCCGCCCCGTGGCATAACCCGGGAACGAAGCCCGACCAAATCCCGGCATCGGAAGAGCCCAGCGGATGCCGCCCGTGTTCCCATCCGTTTCCGTCGAACACGACCGAAACCTCGCGGGCGTTGGGAGCCCAAACCGCACAGCGGCTTCCCGCGATTCCCTCGACGGAATCGGGATGGGCACCCAACAGCGAATACATTAGACAGTGGGTTCCGGACTGCATGGAGGCGAGATCGTTCGGGCTGACACGATAACCGCGGGCCGCGGACGGGCCCTTGACGTGAGCGGCTGGGGGGTTGGGACGAGCCATCTGAAGACTAGGCAAACAGGTCGCGAACGGCCTGCCCCTTGCCATCTTCGGTGGCGTAGAACGGCCGGCGTTCCACCTCGAACGAGGTGGCTGGGCTGATGCCCATGGCAGTGAAGATGGTGGCATGCAGATCGCGTACCGAGATGGGATTCTTGATGGCGATGCAGGGGCGCTCTGGGGCCGTTTCCCCATAGAGCAAGCCGCGCTGGATCCCGCCGCCAAACATCAACACGCAGGAAGACCCCGTGAAATGCCGGTGCATGCCATAGTGCTTCAATTCCCGCAGCACATCGGTGGGAGCCGTGGCCTGGTCTTTCGCCGAAGAGCCGGGGACTCCCTCGATGATCATATCCCGGCTGAATTCACTCGCCAGCACCACCAGAGTGCGGTCAAGTAGTCCCCGCGATTCCAGGTCGCGGATGAGGGTGGCAATGGGGCGATCGATTTCCCGGTGCAGCCGGTCCACCGTCTCGTGTCCATTCGCGTGGGTGTCCCAATGGACAAACGGAATGTACTCGGTGGTGACTTCGACATAGCGGGCCCCCGCCTCGACCAACCGTCGGGCGAGCAGGCATCCCTGTCCAAATCGTCCCGTGTTGTAGCGGTCGTAGCTCTCCTTGGGTTCCCGGGAGATGTCGAACGCTTCGCGGTCTGTCGAACCGAGCAGACGGTGCGCGTTCTCGAGCGAGCGGACCAGCGAGTCTTGCCGAAATTCACTGGCATCGGTTCGCCGCAACAGCTCTTTGTAAAGTTTCTCGCGCTTCGAG
Organism: Planctomycetaceae bacterium; assembly: GCA_046318755.1. GTDB lineage: Bacteria > Planctomycetota > Planctomycetia > Planctomycetales > Planctomycetaceae > UBA10511. Next base: position 7,887 of record JBKCTR010000395.1, on the reverse strand, counting down.
AACCGCTGGGGGTCCATTCCTCGCGGGGGCTTGACCGCGCGGGCCGCCTCTTCCGGAAACGGAAGGTTCATCGGGCCATGGTCGCTGCCAAAGAAACCGGCTTGCGTGAATGCCTTGATCTCTTCGTTTTCACCGATCCCCTCGAGTCGTTGACCAATGTTGATGAACGCCGGGATGACCGGGTTGCGGGGCCCCAGCACCCGCGACATCCAGGCCCCGATATGTGGTGCGGCCACGGTCTGGGGAGGGACATATCCCGTGTGCCAATGGTACTGGTGACGCGAATGCAGGATGCTCCCCAGGTCGGGCAGTACATGCGAGCGAATCAAGGTACCCCGATCGAGTACCTGTCCAATTTCCTCCAGTCCTTCGCAGATCTTGATGTGATCGACCGCGGTATCGATCGAACGGAAAGTGCTCATCACCTTCTCGACCGGTGTTCCCACCTCGAAGGGATGGTAGCGCTTCGGATCGAATGTCTCGGGGGCGGCCATGCCCCCAGCCATCCAGAGCACAATGCAGGCGTCGGCGGTGGCTTGAGGGGCCGGTGTCGCACCCTCCTGGGCGGTCAGCAACCGGGGAGCGGCACCCACCCACGCGGCTGCCGAGGCCGCGGAGAGTTGCTGCAAAAAGACCCGCCGGGCCTGCTGCTCGTGCTGTGACGGCGAATCGCTTTCGGGGCCAACTGGGTGGGACATCGCGAAAACCTCCGGACACTGCCCCCGGGGGGACAGTCCTGAACCATCTTGGAACGGGTGTGGCTGCGAACGGATCTGGAAACGAATCTCGAACCGCGACTGCTTCGTTGAACCAGAGGGGCTGGGTCTGGCGGACGCGGATCAGGTTGGCACTTTTGTCAGCGAACGTGCAGGAAGTCGGGTTGCAGCACCAGGGACCACAGCAGATCTTCCACTTCCGGGGCCTGGGGAGTGGTTCCCAGGAACCGCAACGCGGCTTCGCGGCTCTGTTCACTCGGGGGGTGGGAGGTGCCAAAGGTGTACAACCATTCGACCAGTTCCGCGGGACGCTCCGCAAAACGCTTCGCCAGCCGCTGGGCTCCGGACTCAAGCATCGCCTTCAGCGATTCGCCATTGGCCAATTCCAGCGCTTCCAACGTGGTGAACTGTGTCGGGCGGCTGGTGACGATCTGGTCGCGGTTCGGTCTTCCCAGAGCCCGCATCAGCTCATCCGCTTTGACCAACGCCGCGCGAACCCGGGCCCGCTGGGGGTCCAGAGCTTCCTCCACGCCCTGCCAGGGAGTCTCTCCAATCCGGCCGGCCCAGACCGTGGGCTCGGTCAACACAGCGGCTGGTTGCCAGTCCGCTGGTTCCGCCGCGAAGTTCCCTTCGCCATCGGGCATCTGCCGTGTCCAGCGCCACTCGGGCCCGGTGGCCATGGTGAGCGGCGGTTGGTCGGACATCCGAATCTGACCGACGAACAGCAATCCGGCAGGATTGGGGCCTTCGCCGCCGTTTTTCGCCACGATGCGGATGGTGTTCTTGCCCACCCGAAGTGAATCCGCCAATGAGACGATCTCGACTGTCTCCCAGTTTCCATCGGCGGCGATGCGGCGCCCGTTCACCGTCAGGACATAGTCGTTGTCGCAGGTGAGTGCGGCGGCAGCGACCTCAGGGAGGGCCGGCAGATTGAAACTCACTTCGAAGGTCGCGGATTCTCCGCCGGGAGCGGCCGCTTGCTTCTGATCGGTGGTCCAAATCCAGCGGGCTTGCGGCCGGGGACCGGCGTTACGTGATTCCGTCCGCCGGGCCACGACCGCGTCGGCTTTGGCCGGCTGACTCCCGGTCAGTTGCCAGACGGCGTCGACGAATTGCTCCGCCGTCAATCGACGGGGAATCGGGCTCAAATCCTGCCAATGCTCACCATCGGGCGAGGCTTCCACGGGGATCTGCTGTTGGTAGGTGGCCGAGGTGGCGATCAGCCGCAGGGTGTGCTTCAGATTGTACCCGTGCTGGCTGAAGTCCCAGGCGAGGTAATCGAGAAGATCCGCATCACGCGGCTCGGTGTTCAGGGCATCCACGGGATGAACCAGTCCGAGCCCCATGAGGCGGTGCCAGAGACGGTTCACAATCGAGCGACTGAGACGTCCGTTCTGGGGATGGGTCAGCAGGTTGGCCAGTTGCTGCAGCCGCTGTGGCTTGGGGGCCTGGGGGTCGACCTGACCCAACTCGGGGAACAACCACGAGGGTTGCGCGACCTCACCGGTCGGTTTGTCACATCGAAAGATGGGGAGCGGGGCATCGGCATAAATCGCCGCGAGCCCATAGGCTTCCTGAAGTTTCCAACGGTCAATGAAACTGTCATGACAGGAGGCGCACTTCATATTGATCCCCAGAAACGCCTGGGAAATACTTTGGGCAAATTGAATTTCGTTGGTCTGGCTCGCCGACACCTCCCCCCGCCAGCGAATCCCCTGGATGAACCCTTCCGATTCAGCCGTGGGGGAAATCAACTCGCGCACCATCACATCGTACGGCTTGTTGGCGACCAGCGAAGCATGCAGCCAAGAGGTGATCTGCTTGCGGCCCCCCGTGATGAATCCGGTCCCGGTGTAATCGTTCCGCAGCAGGTCATTCCAGAAAGTCAGCCAATGGTCGGCATAGGCGATCGGGTTGTCCAACAGTTCGTCAATGAATTTCTGACGGCGTGTGGTCGGCGGATTAGTCAAAAACTCATGGAGCTGTTCGGGGGTCGGCAGCAACCCGGTCAGGTCCAGGCTGACACGCCGGGCAAACTCGCGATCGGAAATCCCGGCTCGGGGAGCGGGTTGATTCGGATGCGCGTCCACGAGTCGGTCGATGGGATTGTCGCGGCCAGGTCGGGCTGGTGGTAGCGCGACCTGCCGCGGCAGCAAGGGCGCTTCATAGTTGCTCTTGGCAAATGCAAATCCATCGTCCCAAACCAATCCGGAATCGATCCATCGACGGATCAGCGCAACTTCCGCATCGGAGAGCCGGGGGCCCTCGGGCGGCATCTGCAGATCGGCATCTCGCGAGGTAATGCGCTCGATCAGCGCGCTCTGGGAGGAATCACCCAGCTTGACCGCCGCTCCGGATTCACCTCCCAAGAGAAGGCTTCGCCGCGTGTCGAACGAAAAACCTCCCTGCTTCCGGGCACCGGTGTGGCATTTTCCGCAGTGTCTTCTTAGCAGTGGAACGATTTCATGCGTGAAATCCAGAGGGTCATCCGGGGCGGCATAGACCGTCGCGCTGAAGATGCAACAACCGAGGAAAAGGCCCAAGGAGGTGGCGAAATTCGAGAAAGACATGCTACCGCCGTGCGAGTGCTGGGAATCGAACCCTGAGGGCTCAGAGGCTCCTGTCAACAAGAGACCCATCCCGAATCTTCGCAGGGAACAGACGCCGGGTCTAGCTTGGCTTCAGACTGTCGGCAAACCGGACCAATTGCTGCATGCTGGAGCAAAAGTGGTCCATGGGCAGTTGCTCCCGGACCTCCAGCGGCACACCGTTCCCCCCAAGCACCAGAAATCCACCCACTTCCTTAATGGCGGCATGGAGCGAACTGACGCCGGGAAGAATTTCATCCGGCGACTCCACGTGCGAAATACTCAGCCAAAACAGCCGCGGACGATTCTCTGAGATCGCCCTGCAAAACGAGGAGAACGGAACGGAATTTCCGAGAGACCGGGCATTCCATCCCGCCGACTGGAGGACCAATTCGACCATGGTAGTGGGGATCACATAGTGATCTCCCGGGATGGTCCCCCCGAGAGCCAACAATCCCGGATCACCAGGCGGAGTTCCCAATCGAAACTCAAACAATACTCGAGTCATGATTTCGCAAGCCTGCCGCTCGCGATAGATCTCCAGTTCACCACAAGCCCATTGCTGACCGATCCGGGCAAAGGCCGGGGCGACGACCTCATCGAAAATCACCGCCAGGGGTTTGCCCGAAAGCCACAAGTCGAAGAGGATTTGGCAGGAACGATCGGCATCTCCAGCGGTCAAAGCCTGCAGAATGACATCCAGAGCACGGTCTTGAACCCAGCGGGATTGGCCGGAGGTGGCCGGCAGCCCCAACACTTCGGGGGCCACCAGAGGCTGCTTGGTCTCCCGCAAGTACGAAATGACGGCTGCGATAGGAATCCTTCGGTGTCCGCCCGCGGTTTTGACGGACGGAATGATTCCCCGGTCGCACCAGCGTTTGACCGATGATTCGCTGACATCAATCGCTCTGGCGACTTGCTTCGGTGTCACAAGTTCCTGCACGATGAAATCTCGGCGAGATGCATTCAAAAAAGCGATCAATGATTCCCGTCGAATCATTCACAAATCGCTGAAGATGTTATGATTCGAACGACGGTTTTCAAGGCTGAACTTCGTAAGATCATTTCTGGTAGCGATTTACGACGAATTTCCAGAAATGAACGATTTGCACGTTTTTCTCCTTGCAAAATCGTTAAAGCGGGGCCAATAATCCGGTGCACGATTTGAACGTTTTTGTTGCGTCGGTCGTCCGATGAAACACCGTGTCTCTCGCTTCAAGGATTAATGAAGATGAAGTCTCGAACGATTTCCCGCTCCCGAGGGTCCAAGACGGCACAAATCGCTTCCAAGTCGGCTGGAATTGGCCGTTCCACCACAGGTCGGTCGAGCGTGGCACGCTCCAAGTCGGTCATCTCTGATCCGACCCTGCCGGCCCGGGCGGAAAAGCTGCTGCGACGTGAAATTGCGTTCATTCACAATCGGGCCTTTTCCCGGATGGACGTCGACAAGGCCAAGGCTGAGTTTCTGGCGATGTCTCCCAACGGAGCGGGGAGAACTCGGCAGGCCCCGGCCGACGTGCCCGCCTACTTTCAGGAGTTGTACGCCACTCCCTTGCTGACCGCTGACGAGGAAAAGGCGTTGTTCCGATTGATGAACTTGTTCAAGTTCCGGGCCAATGCTCTCCGGTCGGAGATCAATTCTGATGCGCCGGCGGCGAATTTGGTGGCGGAGGCTGAAGGTTGGCTGGCTCTGGCCGGACAGGTGAGAGAGCGGATTGTGCGGGCCAATCTGCGGCTGGTGGTCTCGATTGCCCGCCGGTTCGCGAATGATCTGTGTTCATTTGATGACTTGGTCAGTGACGGCAACGTCGCCCTGCTGAATGCGGTGGAGAAATTTGACTACGGGCGTGGATTTCGGTTCAGTACCTACGCGACCCATGCCGTCCAACGCGATTTCTTCCGGATCATCCGCAAGCGGCGGAATGACAGTGCTCGCTGTACCTTGGGCATTTCGGAATTGTTGGCCAATTCACCGGATGACTCGGACCCGGTCAGCATCGAAACGGACAAATTGCGGCAAGCGAGTCAGGTTCGCGAGTTGATGTCGCAACAGCTCAGCGAACGTGAGCAGTTGGTGGTCGCCCTTCGCTTTGGGCTTCAGCCGGGAAGTGAGCCAGCCACGTTGCAGGTTGTGGCTGACGCCCTGCAAGTCAGCAAAGAGCGGGTGCGGCAGATTGAATTGAAGGCGATCGAAAAGATGCAGCGGGGAGCGACGATCACCCGCTGGCAGACCGCGGGCTGAGGTGGAAATTTGTGCGGGTTAGCCCCTGTGCCCACGATCTTGATGAGGAGCGGGACTTGCGGATTGCGATTGTTGGCACAGGGATTTCTGGTTTAACCGCCGCTCACTATCTGCGGCGGTGGCATGAGGTGTGCCTCTTCGATGGGGCCGATTATGTGGGAGGACACACTCATACCGTTGATGTGGAGTTCGAGGGTGAGCAGGCCACGATTGACACAGGATTTATTGTTTTCAACGATTGGACGTACCCCAACTTCATTCGCCTGTTGACGGAGTTGGGAGTTGCATGGCAGGACACGAATATGAGTTTCAGTGTCCGCTGCGACCGGTCTGGTTGGGAATACAACGGCGGCTCGTTGTCCGGGATGTTTGTGCAGAAACGCAATCTGCTTCGTCCCGGCTTCTGGAGAATGATCCAGGATATTCTGCGGTTCAACCGCGATTCCCCCCGCATTCTGGGTGATGCCGATAACGCCGAGACGGTGGGGGCCTATCTGAAAAGAATGGGTTATGGAGCCTCGTTTGCGGATCGGTACCTGATTCCGATGGGAGCATCCATCTGGTCCTGCCCACCGGGAGTGTTCGCTGACTTTCCCATTCGCTTCATCGTTGAGTTTTACAAGAATCATGGTCTGCTGAGCGTCAATCACCGTCCCACCTGGAGGACGATTCAAGGAGGCTCGCGGGAGTATGTCCGTCGCTTGATCGAGCCAATGCGTTCTGCGATTCGGCTCAACACTCCCGTGGCCAGGGTGGTGCGTGGGTCCGAATCGGTGACTTTACATTCGGGTGAAGGCACGCTGGGGACATTTGATCATGTGGTTTTTGCCTGCCACAGTGATCAGGCCCTGAAGATGTTGGACCAACCGACCACGACGGAGCGGCAGGTTTTGGGGGAGTTTCCTTACCATGTGAACGATGTGGTCCTGCATACGGACGTGACCGTCATGCCCCGCAGACGCTCTGCCTGGGCTGCCTGGAATTATCACATCGGGAAGAGCGACGCGTCGGAGGCAACTCTGACGTACGACATGAATCTTCTGCAAAATCTGAGCAAGAAGCACCGGTATCTGGTGACTTTGAATTCCACCGCACAGATCGATCCCGGTCGGGTCTTGGGCCGTTACACTTACGCCCATCCGGTCTACACCACTCGGCGGGCCGCCGCTCAACGGCGTCACGGCGAGTTGCTGAACCGGAACCGCTCCTCCTTCTGTGGAGCGTACTGGGGGAACGGGTTTCATGAAGATGGCGTCAAGAGTGCTCTGGCGGTCTGCGGCGCGCTGCTCGGTGAGGAACGAGAATGGACAGTGGTCTCTACGAAGGCTGGGTTCGACACTGTCGCTTCACCCCCGTTCGCCACGAGTTCAAGTATCACCTCTACCTGATTTACCTCGACCTCAACGAATTGGACGAGGTGTTCCGGGGCCGATGGTTCTGGTCGACTCGGGGCTTTAACCTGGCTTGGTTTCGTCGGGCCGATCACTTGGGCGACCCGAGTTCTTCTTTGGCAGATTCGGTTCGGGACCTTGTGAGGTCCCGAATCGGTTTTGTCCCGGATGGTCCGATCCGGCTGCTGACTCAGGTTCGACACTTCGGCTATGTGATGAATCCGGTCAGTTTCTACTTCTGCTTCGATCGGGCGGGGGTTCGGGTGGAGACTTTGGTGGCCGAAGTTCACAACACTCCGTGGGGAGAGCGGCATTGCTATGTGATTGATGTCCGCGGGCAAGGCCCGGAAGAGTTGACGAACAGGCATGAGAAACAGTTTCATGTGTCGCCGTTCATGCAGATGGACATGGACTACCTTTGGCGGCTGTCGACCCCGGGAGACTCAGTGAGCGTCGAGATTCAGAATCGTCGGGGGGAGCAGTTGCTGTTTGATGCCTGCCTGCGGCTGCGAAGGCGGGAAATGACGGGCTGGAATCTTTCGAGCGTGTTGTTGAGGTATCCCCTCATGACAGCCCAGGTCACAGCCGGAATCTATTGGCAGGCACTGCGCTTGTGGACCAAGCGTGTGCCCTACGTCCCCCATCCGGGGGCGGTCTCGCACAAGGAATCGGAATCATGATCGCCAGCCCTTCGCCTACCCCCCACCCCCAATCGCAACGGCGTTCCCGTTGGCGTGATCGCCAGGCTCGCCGGTTGGTGCTGGGCCAAATGTCGGCCTTGCGGGGCGGACGGATTCTGTTGCACGAGCCGTGTGGGACGCGGCCATTCGGGACCCCCGATCACTCGTGTGGCGAGCCTCTGGAGTGTGAGGTCACCATTCACAATCCCCGGGGCTACGGCCGCATGCTTTGGGGAGGCAGTCTTGGGGCGGGGGGGGATACATCGACGG
>JBKCTR010000394.1:0-4988 GCA_046318755.1 Planctomycetaceae bacterium | reverse complement strand
CCATTCCCCCATGGCGAACCCCCCTCCCACCAGCCGGCACGGTCCCGATATTCAACCTGCTCGACAGGAAAGGTCCCCTGTTGTCTTTCGCCGACGCGGTTCCCGTGTTCGCAATACGGCGGGAAAATGTACTGATGAATAGACTCTGGGGAGTTCCCGGGATGGAACGTCTCCCTCGTCCATCGTCCCGAATCTCTTCGAGAATTGTGTTTGTGGCGAATCGACTCACTCGCCGCGCACCAGTGCCAAGGCGATTTTCATCCATTTGATCATGGGTTGGCCTTTGGCAGTACGGGCTTGTACGGTCGCAACCATGATTCTCCGCTAAAGGCGAAAGAGCCGCATTGCGACCCCGTAACTCACGCGAATCGGGATGATCGCGGCGAGCAAAGCCACACCGAACCAAAAAAATCTCCTCCCGCTACCCTGTTGTGATGCAAAGCGATGAACTTTTGGGTCGGAAGCCAAGTACTCGATCATCGGAAGACGAGTCCCGACAAAAGATTTGCTCCCGTAGCGACGCAGTCTTTCCTCTTCCACTTCGAATTCGTGGGCTCGGCCGAATTGGTCGTCAAAGCGGTAGCGAACCAAATGTTTGGTGATCGTGCCTCCCTCGCTTCCTTCACGCTTCACGGTGCGCTGGCCGACAATCACGCCCGATTCAGTCCGTACACCCCCAGACTCGTAGAACTGTTCCATCCACCAATCTTTGCCGCCGCCCAGCAGCAAGGCGACTCCGAATATCGCACACATCAGCAGCGCCAGACTGCACACGGGCACCGGAAAATCGGGACTGGGCGGTTCAGTCGCCCAGAGCCAACGCAGGAATCTCCGAGCCAGCAATGAAGCAACCTCCGGCACCAATTTTCAAACGAACGCGGATGATTCTGAACGTCGATTTTAATGACCACAGCAGACGGTTGTTAAATCGTCATGGCTTGACTCGCGTGCGCCGACACCAGGTCATTGTTTTTTGCCCCCCCACTCTGCATTGCAAGTCCATGTCTTAAAACCGTTTCTGGTGATTTGACGAACTCGCGACCGACTGGTGCCAGGTTGGGTTTCAACAATCGATGCCCCCTGCCCGCGATTGATCGAAGGCGTCGGGGCTCCATCCTGCCCGGCCGCCACCGCGTGCCGACATTCCGAGAATCGGAGGGGACGACGAGGAATGGTTGGGCCGCTGGAGCACGCTGCGCACGGACGGCACGACAATCACTGCACGGGTGATTGCTCACGCGTGTTATTCCGGGGTTTCCCGGCGGTTGCCGGAAAGCGTTCCAGCAGGCTGTTACATTCCGACCAAATCGACGCTGACTGGGGGGATGCCGGCTGTTGTTTCATCCCCGTCCAATACCGCGAGCAGGCCCCATGGCTGCAAATGACACCTCCCCGTTCAACTCCTTCAACGAAGAGACGGTCTTAGGTGAACCTGTCCGATTGACCCGCGTTGGGGTGCTTTCCCCCAGGATCTCTGCGGAGGAAACGGGGTCTCTGAGGACGGATGACTCGCTGATGGCCTCCCGAGCCGGGGTGGGGATGAACGACGATCGTGACGAGGGTCAGGCTCACACAGCGGCGTTGGACCGGGGGCCTCGGGCTTCAGACGACGCCGATCCTGATGTTTCGGCGATGCTCGTACGGCTGGGGCTCCGTCTTGGGATCTGCGTGATGGGAATTGTGTTTGCCGCGGCGAACGGAAACTCGTCACGCCGGTCCGGCTATCCGTCTCCCGGCAGCGCGGAATACACCCACCAGGTGGTGAGAGACTATGCCCGATTCCAGCAGCATTTGGCCGACCATCCGGAAATCGTGCGAGAGATTCAGGAACGCCATCAGGAGTGGCTCCAGAGGGAACGAAGCCGAGTCGAAAAACAGGCGACCCGTGCCCCGCACGGGGAGAAGGCCGTAGAGCACTGAGCCGCTGGGCCTGTGAGGATTGAGACCACTTTCAACGGTTTCAACGGGCCACCCTTTGTCTAAACAACCCCGCATTTCATTCCAAGTCATAGGCTGAAAGTCGGTTATGGCAGATTCACCAACTCTCCACAGACCGCCATCCAGCCGGTTTCCAACAACGGCTGGCCCCTCACTGACCGGTCTTGAGTCTCCGGCCGAATATCGCATCGAGACCCCGGAACGCCTGCGGAGGCCACACGAACCTCGCCCCCTCACTCTTACAACCCTTCGACGTAGTCCTTGGCTCCCTTCAGCCCCACACCGGCCAGATCGCGGTATAGCTTGACCGCCTCGATCTTGTCTCCTGATTTCAACAGCGCCCGAATCCGCTCGTCGACTTCCGCATCCACCTCTTCAATTTCCAAATGCTTCAAAATCAGATCGAGCTTGCGCTCGATCCGGCGGTTGTCGCGAGCCCCTGGGGATCGGCGGATCAAACCGAGTAACGCGACCAACAACGTCGCCACCCCCACCCAAAACACCGGTTCATTCACCATGCTCCGCTCCCGACTGAGAAACATCGTCTGAACGCAGTCTATCGCGATTCCTCTCCGCCCTGCCATCACATCGTCTCCCGTTCTGTCGGGTGCAAGGGGGGCAATTTTGGATTTGAACGATCCCTCGATTTTCGCCGCAAGTCTTATTGCGGATTGTGTTTGTAACGAAATGGCGAGCTTTCCAGGGGCCCACATCAAGCCGGTACTCGACAATTGCCAATCCCTCCCGGCCATGCCTCGAGTGATCCCTGGTCCGGAGCCGCGCCTGCCGGGGCGCAGGCAAGCGAAGTGCATTGCCAATGCCTCGTCATCAGGCGGGACTCGGTGACCCAAGCGACGGTCATCCCCCGCGCGCTGCTGCCGGTCGCCGGTCCTCCCGCCTGTTCACAACAATCAAAGATTGCGGTCGGGCAACGACAAGAATCGCCACCGGCCCACGAACAACTCCCGCAGGAAGAACCCCTCCGTCAGTCTCCGCCGCAGTCACGCCACGCCCCCGGTCAACCCGCAACCTCACCATCCGGCAGCGGCAGGACCGGGCGGAATGGTACAATCCAGACAGAGCGAGAACTGTCATGGACCGGTGCTTGGCCGAGAGTGCCTGGCACAACCCCACCCACCACGCGGAGTGATCTCAATGGCGATCGATCCCCGTCACCAAGACCTGTGGTCGCGCATTCTGGGGCATCGGTTCGATGATCCCGAGTCGCAGCTCACCTTCACGGCACGTCTTGCCCGGGAGAATGGCTGGACCATCGGCCATGCCTGTCGGGTGGTCGACGAGTACCGGCGGTTTGTCTTTCTGGCCATGACGGCCGGGCATTCGGTGACCCCCAGCGAAGATGTCGACCAGGCCTGGCATCTGCACCTGGTCTACACCCGCGACTACTGGGACACCTTCTGCGGCGAAGTCTTGAAAGCCCCGCTGCACCATGGCCCCACCCGAGGCGGTTCCGGCGAGGCCGATCGCTACGACTCGCAGTATCGCCAGACGCTGGCCGCCTACACTGCCGCGTTCGACGAATCGCCCCCCGCGGCCATCTGGCCGGAATCGGAACGCCGGTTTGGCGCCGATCTGGCGTGGCGGCGGGTGAACGTCGCCCGGAATTGGGTGATCGCCAAACCGGCCTGGCTGTTTCGAGCGCCGCGATTGGCTTCCAGCCGCACGACGCTGGCCATCGCGCCCCTCTTCCTGCTGGGGCTACCGAACCCACTCGATTTTACGGCCGGTCCGTTTCTCACCCTCTTCGCCCTGCTCGCCGCCCTCGCGCTCGCGGCCGGATGGATCCTGCGGCAACGGTTCATCCCCGAGGGAGACGTGGAGTCGGAAGCCGTCGCGATCGATCCCCTGGAACTGGCGCTGCTCTCTGAAACGGACGGCCGGTTGCGATTCGCCGGCGCCATTCTGGTCATGCTCAACCCCCCGCATGACCACCCAGAGACCGAGTCGACCGACGAGGGGGAAGTCCAGCCGCTGCCGACCCCCGCACCGGTCGAGTCTTCGGTCTGGCTGGAGGCTCTGCAGCGCCGCTTGACCGCGCTGGGGAAGGGGGCATCAGAACAGGGGGTCAAGACGGCTGTGGAACTGGCGGCCGAGGAGGTGGAACCGCAGCTCGTCGAACGGGGATGGCTGGTGGGCCCCTGGTGGGTCACTCCCCGGCCGTGGATCTGCTCGGCACCCGCCATCGCCGTGCTGTTGCTGGGCATCGCCAAGATCAACGTGGGACTCTCCCGCGGGAAGGACGTGGGCTTCCTGATGCTGGGTTGTGTGGCGCTGGCCCTCGTGACTCTCGCCGCGATTGCCCGCAAGCCCCGTTGTACGCGACAGGGGGAGGCTGTGAGGGAGAACGCCTTGACCCGATTCCGGGAATTGGAACGACGGTCTGAGCGGGAGGATCGCGAGAGCTCCTCCCTGATCACGGCTTTCGGCGTGGCGCTGCTCGGCACAGAGATGCTCACCGGGGCTGGCCACTCGTCGCTGCGGGCAGCCCTCGCGGCCGCCCGTCCCAAGGTGGATGGGGGGGGTGGTTGCGGTGGCGGCGGCTGCGGGGGAGCAGCCGGCTGTGGGGGTGGCGGTGGCTGCGGGGGAGGTGGCTGCGGGGGAGGTGGCTGCGGCGGATGCGGCGGGGGATGAAGGGCGGGGCCGCAGAACTACGCTCCTCGCCAGCCCGTCGTCCGTCCGGTGGTGAGGGTCGTCACCGCCCGCGGCCGGGGTCGCTCGCTCTGTTTCCGCAGGACTCGAGAAACCCCGCGGTGTTTTTGCGGGATGCCCATCCATCGTGTCCGCCAGCCGGTCGGCCGGCCAGAATCATCGCCGCTGGGTTTGTCGAGGGCTAGACCGGCCCCGTAACGACCGTCGGACCGCGGTGGCGAACAAAGAACGGTTTGTTTTTGGGGGAGCGGGGGCGGTATGATCAAGTTTTGACCTGCCGCTGTCATTCGCTCTCATTTCCGGGCTGTTCCACCGTGTCTGTTTCTAGCTTGAGGACCACGCTGCTCCTGCGCCAACTGCTCTGTTGGCTGGGTCTGCTG
>JBKCTR010000393.1:0-7604 GCA_046318755.1 Planctomycetaceae bacterium | reverse complement strand
GAATATCACCGATCGGTTCGGAATCAAAGCCGAGGTCTACCAGGGTCAGGCGATGGGGAGTTACTTCGGTGGATCGGGTCAGAGCGTGAACATCGACACGTTTGAGGCGATTCCCTCCATCGGTGGTTGGGCCGATGCCTGGTTCTTTCTCACGCCGCAGCTTCACACACACTGGGGCGGGGGCATCGACGATCCGCGCGACGTGGGCAACAACCAGCGGACGCAAAACCAGTTCGCCTTCGGCAACTTGATCTGGGACGTGACGAAGAACCTGCAGTTGGGGGGCGAGGTAAGCCGGTACGACACGCGGTGGAACCTGCCCAACATCCCCAGTACCGATGCCTGGATCTTCCACACGCGGGTCGCGCTGAAATTCTGACCGAATTTGTTCCCGCACCGCACTTGGGGCGGGGGCTGGCAAGGGCCGGCGCAAGTCGCTGCCAACTTGCGGCCCAAGGGCGTCGGCCGTGTAAACGAGTGGGCCGGCGTCTGCACCGGGTTCGCACCCGGCGACAACGCGGGACGAAGGGCTGGGGAAGACTCGCCGCCATCCGCAGATCGCCGTCTCAGTAGGCGGTCCACCCGCCGTCGGTCGCCATCGCCAGGCCGGTCAGGTTGGCGGCATCGTTGGAGAGCAGGAACAGGATGATCGCCGCCTGTTCCCAGGGGGTCGATCCCCGTTTGTCCGGATCCGCCATCTGAAGCAGGCTCTGCGACTTCGCACCGGCCATCGACGACCCGGCCCCCTGCGCCATGGCCCAGTTGACGAATTCATACGCGCGGAACACCATCGGCGTGTCGGTCTGCGCCATGTTCACGGAGTTCACCCGGATCCCGTGGGGGGCGTAGTCGATCGCGGCGTTGCGGGTCAGCCCGATGACTGCATGCTTGCTCGCTGAGTAGGCCGGATTGCCGGGAAGCCCGGTCAGGCCGGCGATGGAGCCGATATTGACGATCGCCCCACCGCGCCCCTGAGCCAGCATCTGCCGCAACTCGGCCCGCAGCGACAGGAACATGCTGGTGATGTTGCTGGCGAACACCGTGTGCCAGTAGTCATCGGTTGCCTCGTGGATTGAGGCCGGGAGAAGCGGTTTCTGGTTGTCGAAGTCGGGTGGGGCGGCCGGGTCGGTCCCATCCATCACCCCGGCGGCGTTCAGGGCGAGATCGAGTTTCCCGAAATGCCGGACACTTTCGGCGACCATCCGGTCGGCATCGGAGGGTTTCGACACGTCGGCCACGAGAGCGACGGCCCGCCCCCCGGCCGCGGTGATCTCGGAGACCGTCTTGTGAAGTTCGGGAACCTTCCGATCGACGCACAACACGCTCGCCCCTTCGCGGGCCGCCCGAATGGCCGCACAACCGCCAATACTGCCGATGGCGGCACCGGTCACGAGGAGCACTTGGCCGTCAAAACGGTGTGGGGTGAACGTTGCTGGATCGACTGGCGCGATGGCGGGCATGGGAATCTCGTGAGGAGGGATGATTCGGTGTCACAACCGCTTTCCGACTGCGCCAACAGGACTCGTACCATCGCGGGACGCCGAAGCTTGTCCCCGCTGATGCGCCGTGCCGACAAGGTCATGGGTGTGGTCTGCATGTCCCGTCAGGTGGTGGGAAAGAGCGTGTCGATGCAACGCACTCAGAACAATGTTCTTTCGCGAATTGACAGCTCATTTCGCGGGGAGGTGGTATCGAATCTCGCCTTCTGCGACTTCGAATCGCGAACCTCCTTTGACAGTCGGCGGTCGATGCCGCTCCGGTCACCGTTTGTCGATGAGCGGTTGGATTGAATTCGCGTCGTCCATGAGCCGGTCTGCCAGCGCGGGTGCCTCGGCGAGAGCGGCACCTGGGGACATGCACACGGGGTCTGTCAGGCAGAGAATGCGTTATCGCCTGGTCTACTTCTCCGCACCCGGCTTCAGCGTGCCCCCCTTCTGCCGCGGAGGAAACTGTTTGAGAGTCGCCATGTGCGCCGCCAGGGCATCCTGAACCTGCCCTCCCCAAGCCACTCCCAGCTTCATGGCGATGTCGTTGTTCTTTTGACCGTCGTGCTTTTCGATGGGGTCCATCCGCAGATTGAAGACCAGCGCGGCCGGCTTGTTGTAATCGAAGAAGCCGTCGCGGCTCTGGAAGTGCGACTTCCAGTTGCCAATGCGAACGGCACACAGATCGGCCTCGTTGTAGTAATACACAATCTTGCGTGCCGACGGTTCGTCGGACGTCCAGTGCGCCAGGTTATTCACACCGTCGATGTAAACGTGATGTGACTCGCGAAGCTGTTGGACAACATCGGTCGCCCCCGCTGCGGCGGCCAGCGTGGTGAAGACGTCGAGATGTTCCTGGATGCCATTCGACACTTTCCCTTTGGCGATCTTCGCCGGCCAACGGACCAGAAACGGCACGCGGACACCGCCTTCCCAGGTCGTGGCCTTTTCACTGCGAAACGGCGTGGTTCCTCCATCAGGCCACCAAGAGGCCATCGCCCCGTTGTCCGTCGTGTAGATCACAATCGTATTCTCGGCAATCTTCAATTCGTCGAGCATGTCGAGCAGTTCACCCACCTGCATGTCGTGCTCGATCATGCCACTGCCGTAGATGTCCAATTCGGAAGAGTGCGCAGCGGCGAGTTTGGCCCGTTCGGGGCGGAGGTGCGTGTAGATATGCATTCGGCTTGGGGCGTACCAGGCAAAAAACGGCTCGTCGGCCTTCACCGCTCCGTCGATGAACTTCTTCGTCCGATCGAGGAACTCCTCGTCGACGGTTTCCATCCGCTTCCGCGTCAATGGCCCGGTATCCTTGATGGTCTGTTTTCCGACCCGGCCGAATCGGCCATCGACCGTGTCGTCGTCTTTGTCTGAGGCCCGGCAATCAAGCACCCCGCGCGGCCGGTAGCGTTCGTCGAAATCGGCGTCTTTCGGCCAATCTCCCAATTCCGGCTCTTCCTCGGTGTTCAGATGGTACAGGTTTCCGAAAAACTCATCGAATCCGTGAACCGTCGGCAAATGCTCGTTCCGGTCGCCGAGATGGTTCTTGCCGAATTGCCCGGTCCGATACCCCTGTTCCTTGAGAATCTCAGCCAGGGTGGGATCGCGTTTGTCGAGACCAATCGGGGAGCCGGCCATGCCAACCGTGGTCAAACCGGTCCGAATGGGCAACTGGCCGGTGATAAAGGCGGCGCGACTGGGGGTGCACGTGGGCTGGGAATAGTGGTCGGTGAACAGCAGGCCTTCCTTGCCGATGCGATCGATGTTGGGCGTCGGAACCATCATGCCGTGACTGTAGATGCCCACATTCCAATAGCCGACATCATCGGGCATGATCACCAGAATGTTCGGCCTGCCCTTGGATTTCGTCGCAGCCGCGTTGCGGCTGGTGTTGCCTGCCGCACTCGCGTCGGCGACCGAGAACGTCAGCGCAATCGCGACGCATCCCCACCCAAAAGCGGTGATGCGGTGTTTCCAAACGCACCAGGTGGCGGAACTGATCGTGTTCATCGACGTCTCTGCAGGGGGGCCAAAAAGTACACGCGTCGACACGTACTCTGGCATCTCAATTCGCGATTGGCAACTCAGGACTCTGGGGTATGAAATGCGGCGTTAACAGCGGCGATTGCGAGGTGTTCAAACAGTGTTTGAGTTGCGTCGAGTGATTCAAACTGGGTCAACGCTTCGTCGTCGATGTGGTGTCGGAGATCGACTGTTGCCACGAACCAAAGACCGTCCCTCGACCAGTTGACGATCGCGCCGCGTTTGGGTTGGAAGTCAACAAGGTTCTGGACACGATGGCCGTGGAAAAATAGACCTTCGGCATTCAGAAGAGACGCTCCGGGCGATTAGCCAGTGATTATTGAAGGAACCCAATCACCAGTGGGGGGAATGCGGGCACCATGACGAGGTCGCCTCCCAACAGGACGGCCCGCATGCCGCGGTCACCCCAGCACGCCAGTCCGGATGTTGAGGGGGAAGGACACGAACAATGGGGAAGTGCACCAGTCCCTGATCCGTCCAGCGAATGCCGCAAGATCCGCGAAGCGAAAATTGCGGCTACGTTCTCAAGTCCGCCTTACTGCGGCCGGTCACTGTGGGGGCAGATCTGGTTGTCCGGGAGTTGGGCTTCCTTCAGCAGTGCTCCGAGCCACGCCGTGAAGAGCTGGCCTCCCGACTTCTCGGTAAAGAACGTCGGTGCGCGCAGAATGGTATGTGTCGCGCCGTCGGCCACATACGAGCGGAAGTTGGGCGCGGCTTGCCGGCTCGTGAGTTCCCCCAGCATCTTGTTGGTCCAACTCCGCTGCTCCGGCGGCGGGGCCATCTGGGCATAAAACGCCGTCTGCGTGGCGTCTCGGATGCAGGTCACCTGCCCAAACCGATCCTTGGGAAAATGGGCGGCAAGCCGGGCGACGACTTCGCGATCCGGAGTGTTCCTGGCGTTGGGGCCAAACACGCTGGGCGGCAATTGATAGTTCCAGTTCAGGTTGCGGCTCTGCTCGAATTGGGGTGTCGTGACCCCCTGTCCGCTGTCACCCAGAAACACGGCCCGCCCCTCCGGAAACAACGCCCGCAGTGAGGCATAGTGCGTGGCGGCCCCATAGGCACCGGCACTGGAACCCGCCACCAGCAGGTGAGCCGGCGGAGACACCTCCGATCGCATCCAGTGCAGAATCACCTGCATGTTGTCCCAGCCGCGATGCTCGATTGAGAACGGCTTGTCGGTGCCGGGAAACTTGTACTGGGCTGTGTTGGAACCCGAGTGCACGTCTCCGGTGCAGTAGGGAACGAAGACCATGCTCCAGTCCCGGACAGGATTGCGTGGATCGGTGCGGTCGAGCAGTCCGGTCATCTTGGCCGGACCATCTCCGGGCAGAAGCTGGGCTTTGTAGACCTCCGCAGCCCCTTGATTCTCCTTGTCCGAAAAGTTGGCCCGGTCTCCCGCCAGTCGTGGCTTGGAACAGGTCTCGTCGTTCCAGCACGAGCCTCCCCCATTGAAGAACACAACCAGGCCATCCGCGGTCCCCTGGCGGAAGAAGAAGGAGAAGTCGGGCGTGGTGCCCGGTGCGTTGGAACAGGTGGGAGTGTAGAGACGACCGTCGATGGTCACCGGTTTGGGGACGATCCGCGTCCAGCCCTCACGGGCGTCCGGATCAGGGACAGCCGCGGCAACCTCACCGGCAACTGGGGCCTTCACCTTGGTGGAGGGTTCTGGGCTGCGATCCTGGGCCAGCGCCACACGGGCAATCAAGAGCATGACCCCGCCGAACAGGACTTGTTGCTGAAGCCGCATGCCTTGGTCTCCCGACTTTGGTTTGTGTGTGAGCCGTGAGTGTCGGTTGTGATGACGACTGGTTCAAGGTCGTGAGGTAGAAAACTCCCCAAGGGAGTCGGAATGTGCGGAGAGACGACAGAGCAGACGTACGGGATGGGACAGGGACAGGCCCAAGCGTGTGGAATGGCAGCGGCAACGGGTCGATCTGATGGTCTTCGATTCCGCACTCGACGCTCCCCGCGCAATCCCTGGCTCAACCTCGCAGGCTGCTGACCCACGAGGCGACTCTCTACCAACTCTCGGGGGGCTGAACGCATACAGGAGAGGCAGCGGGCTCCACATGGTTTCTGAGGCCAGTCGAGAACCCGTAACACATTCGAATCCGCATGGGAACAGCCGATTCGGGGATGGAACGGCGTGATCGACATGCTCTGCGGTCTGGCTCTGTTGGAAGTCCGGATGCGGGCGTTTCTTTGTTCGCCAAAGACGTCGAGTCTGGAGTCGTTCGCCGAGACATCCCGGCCATGTCGGAAATCCACGGTTGATTGCCGCCGCCTCGATGATCCAGATATTATCCTTGCAGACTTGAGTAACTCTTTCCCTCCGCGAGTCCGGGGCCTTCTCGCGAAGGCCTTGGCGACATGCGGAGCAGGACGTTGACCGCCGACGATTCGGCAGGGCCTGCGCTCTGTTCGCGGTCGGCACAGAACAAAGACACGCCGATGACAAGCCGACTCGCCCTGATTTTGCTGGTGCTCGGCAACACGGGCCTTGTCGTGGCCGCAGATGGCCAGGAACCTGCTCTGTCCCTCGAGGCCGCCCGACAGCAAGGGCGGGCCCGATCGCGATTTCTGAAGGGGGCGACGGAGCCCGGGCGCCCGGCCGACGCCATCCCCCAGGCGAATGTCGCGGTGTTCCAGGAAACCATCGCTCCCCTGCTGCGGAAGAGCTGCCAGGACTGTCATGGTCCCGAACGGTCGGAAGGGAGGTTGCGGGTCGATCAGTTGAATCCCGATCTCCTGACCGGGCCCGATGTCGAGCGGTGGCGCGAGGTGTATGGGGTGCTGAGCAAGTCGGAGATGCCTCCCGCCGATGAGCCTGACTACGCCCTGGCGGATGCCGATCGCGGCCAGATCGTCGACTGGCTGAGCGGGGAACTGGACACGGCGTCGCGCATCCGTCGTCGCAGCCAGGAGCACACGTCGTTTCGTCGGCTCACCAGTTACGAATACAACTATGCCCTGCAGGATCTGCTGGGACTCTCGTATCCCCTCGCCAACAAGCTGCCGCCGGAATCGACTTCTGAAGATGGTTTCAAGAACAGTTCCGAATTGCTGCAGATGTCGGTCATGCAGTTCGAGACGTATCGCGAACTGGCGCTCAAGTGGCTCAAGCGGGCCACCGTGACGGGCGAGCGTCCCTCCGCGGTCACGTACATTGTCTCGATGCCGGAGGAGATGGAACGGGCCAGCGGCTCCGGAAACGAGTCGAAGGTGTTCCGCAAGGGGGAAGAGCGCTATGGGCAGGCACGGCATCAACCGCACCTGTTCCAGCGCGACTCGGGAGCAGGCATTCCGTTTCACGGCGGCAAGACATTGCCCCGGCCGGACGCTGTGGTGGGGGCTACCCCCGACGTAGCGCCCGTCGTGCTGATGCTGCCGGGATCGAGCGAATTGAAGCTGGACCTCGACCGGTTTTTGCCCGACGAAGGGGTCATGCGGGTTCGGATCCGGGCGGGCCGTTCCACGCAGAACCCAAATGAATTCGCCAGCTTGCGACTGATTTTCAGCGCCCACACCAGCAACGACGCCAACTTCTCTGACGTGATCAGCGAGCGCGATATCCCGGTCACCGCCTCGGCCGAGGATCCGCAGTTCATTCACTTCGACATCCCCCTCGGCGATATCCAGCGGAACCCATTTCGGCACCTGGCAACCACCTTTCCGCGACGGGACGAATACCTGCACATCCGCAATGTCTCGAATGCTCCCCGCAGCGATGATCCGCTGCAGGTCCAGATCGACTTCATCGAAATCACCGCTCCGTTCTACGAACAATGGCCTCCTCGGTCGCATACCGCGATTTTCTTCGAAAGCGAGAAACGCGGAGACGAACAAGCTTACGGCCGGGAGGCGCTGAACCGGTTTTTGAGGCGGGTCTGGCGGCGACCGGTCGAGTCGCAGGAAGTCGAGCAGTTCCTGGGACTGTTCGCCCGGTACCGGCCGCAATTCGCGACGTTCGAAGAGGCGATGGTGGAGGTTCTGGCGACCGCGCTGTCATCCGCCGAGTTTCTCTACCTGACGCAACGGGAGACGACCGTAGAGCCCCAAGCCCCGGCCAGGATC
>JBKCTR010000392.1:0-6995 GCA_046318755.1 Planctomycetaceae bacterium | reverse complement strand
TGGTCTCAGTCAGGATGTCGGTGCCGAGATTCGTATCCGCATCGAACCGGTAGGTATCGTTCCCGGTGCCGCCGGTCAGGGTGTCATCCCCAGCTCCCCCGGTGAACGTGTTGGCGAGGGTGTTGCCGGCGAGGCTGTCATTGGCCGCACCACCAATGATGTTCTCGAACGTCGTGGCCGAGCCCAGAACGAGCGTCAATCGTCCGGATGCCACCGTCTGGACGGTTGCCAGAGCCAGATTGACGGTGGCCCCGATGCCGTTCGTCGGCGAGAAGTCGAGCGTATCGATCCCACCTCCGGCCTCGTTGAGGGTGTCCGCTCCCAGCGTGTCGTCGAGGTTGAATCGATAGATGTCGTTCCCCGCCGCACCGGTCAGCGTGTCATTCCCGAGACCACCGATGAACGTGTTGGCGAGCGAATTCCCCGTCAGCGTGTCGTGCAGGCTGCCGCCGGTGACGTTCTCGATGGCCGAGGCCGAGGTCAGCGTGAGGGTCAGGTTCGCGTTCACGACCTGGGCAGTGGTCAGAGCGAGGTTCAAGGCGATCGCCTGGCCTGTGGTGCCCGAGAAGTCGAGCGTGTCGATCCCCGCACTGTCGTTGACGGTGTCGATCCCCAACGCGGTATCGGCATCAAACAGGTACGTATCATTCCCCGCCCCGCCCACCTGCGAGTCGGTCCCAGCCCCACCGGTGATGACATCGCTTCCGCCACCGCCGGTCAACGTGTCGTTGCCATCATCGCCGTAGAGCCATGCGGCCCGGGTGATGGTGGAGGCCACGGTCACGTTGTCATTCCCCGCCTGGCCGAAGACGACGATGCGGCCGGTGGGTGCAAATGCACCCGCCGAGACCGAATTGATTGTCACGGTTGTGTTCGTTCCCGAGAGGGCGAGGGCAATCGTGTCGTTGCCGGTCGTCCCGCCGACGAACAGATCGGTCTTCGTGGGATCGAGCTCGCTCACCTGCAGGTTCGCTGCAACGATTGACACGTTCTTGGTCTGGCTGGTCGCGGCCCCGTCATCGTCAGTGACGGTGAAGGTGATCGTGTAATTGCCCGAGGTGGTGTAGACGTGGGCTCCCGATGCGGTTCCCACGCCAGAGAGTTCAGACACCGTGCCCGTCGACGACGTGCCATCGCCCCAGTCGATCGAGGTGGTGTGGGTGTCGGCCGACCCGGCATCCAAGAACGGCAGGCTGTAGCTGACCGTCTGGCCTCGGACCGCCGCCGCGAGACCGGCGATGGTCCCCACGGCGGGAGCCACGTTCGACACCGCTGCGACAAAGCTGTCGGAGACCGTTGTCGTGCCATCGGTCAGGGTGAGGGTGACGGTGTAACTCCCGTTGTCGGCATACCGGTGGGTGTTGGCGATCGTCCCGCCATTGGTGCCGCTGGTGGGGACCAACACACCGGGTTCGCTGGAGCCGTCGCCCCAGTTGATCGTCAGCGTCAATTGGCTGGCGGGGACGGCCGCCGTGTAACTTGCATTCGGCAGCTCCAGCAAGTCGCCCTCGACGGAACTCCGGTTGGGGCCAGCTTCGATGTCCAGAACCGACCCATCATCATCGCGATTGGTGACGGGTGGATCATAGGCATCCAGCCCCGAATAGAGCGGGTCGGCACTGACCGCGGCTGCCGTCACGATGGAGTAAGAGACATCGCCGTCATCAATCGTGTCGTCGATCCCGGTGATCGTCACTACCTGCGGCGTGTTCCAGTTGGCCGGTGTGAAGACCAGGCTCGACTTGTCGATCGTCCCCTCGGTCGGATCACTGGACGAGAGGGCCACCGTGACATTGGCGGTGGGTTCGCGCGTCAGCACCACCGAGAAGGTCGCGGTTCCGCCGGCCTCGGTCGTGTCGCCACTGGCATCAGAGACGGTGATTCCCGCCCCCGCCACGACGAATTCCCGCACATACTCATCCGCCAGGCTGCCCGAGACCGATCCGTCGCGGTTTCCGTCAAGTCGGTTGCCGGCGGTGTCGTGCAGGCTGTTGCTGGCCCGACCGAAGACCGTCAGCCGGTAGGTCCCTCCCGGCAGGGCCGCACCCCCCAAGCCGAGACCCAGCGTGGTCACACTGGCCCCCGTTCCCGAATCAAACGAGTACGAGGGACTCAGGTTGTAAACGATGTCGTCGGAATCACCAAACGTGCCGTTGACGCGCTGCCGCAGTTCGTAGTTCGCCGGAGCATTGGCGTCGATGACGTTGAGTTCTTCGCTGAACGACAGCGCGATCTGGGGCACCAGATTGCCGGTCGAACCGGCTGCTTCGATGAACGCCGGTGTGGTTCCGAGCACCTGGGGAGGTGTGGCATCGTTGGAGTTGCCGCGGAATTCGTAGGCCCCAATGTCGACGTAGGTGAGGCCTGGCGTCAGGGCGAATCTCAGGGACTCGGCCGTGGTCAGGGTGCCCGCCCCGTCGTGAGCCCCCATGACGAAGAACCGGCCGTCGCCCCGGGAGATGCCGACAGTGGGAGACAGGCCCGTGTTGCCGCTGCCGTAGTGGAAGCGGACGGTGCCGTCATTGACCAGCGTCACGGAGAAGTTGACGTCGGTCGAGGTGGCCTCGTTGGTGGCGTTCCAGCGGATCGTCACCTGGCCGGCGGTCGCCGTGTCCAAAAAGATGTCATTGTTCGGACCAGAGGTGTGCAAATTGTCCCAAAGGGGGCAAATCATGCGGTTCGCGATCAGCTTGGCCGTTGTATTGAGATGGCCCTCCTGCAGGGAGCCGGCAAAGTGGAGGAAGCCTGATGACGACACGACCACATTGGAATAGTTTGTCCCGTAGAACGGAAAACTGAAACCACCCGGAAAGGAGAGGGTCCACGTGCCAGAGCCGCGCCAGTTCTGCGGAGTTCCTGTTGAGTTAAATTGGCTTGAGCCCAGCCCCGAAACCGCGTAGTCAGCCGATCCATGATTCGTCACACCGGGGTCATCGAGACGTGTCCGTCCGACGATGTCGGTCCTGGGGGCCGCCCAAGCGTCGCCGGCGTCAATCGCCGCCGAGAGACGGGCCTGATAGAAGTTGTCATCTCGACCACCGTTGTAGCCGTTTCCGAGTTCACTGTAGCCGAGCACATTGTCGGCTCCGTCGAGATCGACAAAGTTGGGATTGCTGTCAATCGACCGGGTATCCTGGCTTGTTGCCGCAACCCATTCCGACAACGAATCCCGAATGCTCGTGCCAGACTGTTCCCAATATCCGATATGAGCATTTGGATCGGCACCGGCGAACAGCAGGTTGAAATCGCTCTGGAACCCCGTGGTGCTGTTGCTGGCAACGTAAATATCGTAGCCCGCCTCGACCCAGAGAATGTTGTTGCGCAGGGTGATATTTGATGACGACTCCTCCAGCAGAACGGCATTCCCCACGGATTGGTAGACAGTATTATTGGTGATCCGCCCATGGCTGCTGTACTGTCCAACCTGAATCCCCTGATTGCTGTTGGCGTACACCAGATTATTCGAGACCTCACCAGACCAGGAGTTCAACTTGATACCGGTCGGGTTCGCATAGACCACGTTCCCCGACACGGTGGTGTTGCTGTAAACCCAGATCCCGGCGGTCGTATTGTGATAGACCCGGTTGCCGATGATCGAGTCTCCCCCGGAATAATAGGGATTTTGGATGCCGGTCTGGTTATCGAACACCTCGTTCGACTCGATCGTGGCCCCATAATAAGCCTGGATGCCAAACGAATTGGTGTGACCCCAGACGGTGTTGTCGGCCACCCGCACCTGGTAGGACGCGACGATCCCTCCTCCAGAGTTGTGATGCACCCGGTTGTCGGTCGCCTCGATTTGATCGGCCGTCGAACCGTAGAACTGCGCCTCGATGCCCGTGCCGGCGTTGCCAGAGACCTCGTTCCCCTGCACCCGGCCCCGGGCCCCCCGCAGATCGATACCCCGGCCCGATGAATTGCGGATCGTGTTCCCCACCACCATGGCGTCATCATTCGAGCTGTCAAGCAACACATTTGCGCCGCCGTAGTAGCTGCTCCCATTCCCCGTCACCAGGCTGTTCTCCAGCCGGAACCGGTCACTGTCGGCGCTGTTGCCCGCGAACACCCCGTACTGCCCCCCCGTCAGCGTCAGCCGTGACAGCGTCACGTCATCCGCACCCGCCAATTCCACCACGTAGCTGCCGCTGTTGGTGTTCCCCCGGTCCAGCACCGCCGCGCCGACCGCCGGTCCCTCGATCCGCACCCCGCTGTCCTCCGGTCCCAGCACCACATTCCGCACGAGGCCATAGGTCCCCGTCTCGACATGGATGATGTCTCCCGCATCGAGGTCATAGGCGGCCACCAGCGCGGCCAGGCTGGCCATCGGCTGACCCGGACTCTTCCCGCTGTTGCGGTTGTCTCCCACCGCGGTGGTCAGCAGGTCGCCCGTGGTGGAGGCGTCATTGACGTAGTAGTCGACCCCGGCATTCGCCACCTGAAACACCCCATTCGACACATCGGCTGGCGTGGTCCCCTGGTTGGCCCGCACCCGCACCACCGCCTGCGAGGTTTCCACCGTGGGTGTCCAGACCAGTTGTCCCTGGCCAAACCGGTCGAAGGGCACAGCACTTGCCAGTGTGGTCCAGTTCACCCCGTTGTCATTCGACAACTCGACATTGGCGGTTGGGCTGGCGGTTCCTCCGGCGTTCTCGGTCAGCAGTTCGATGCCGCTGAGAATCGCTCCGTAATGGGTCTGACTGACCAGTTCCACGGAGATGCCGGTCCCCCCCGTCACGGTGACGGGATAGCTCATGGCCGTCGCCTTGTAGGCGGCTCCCGCCGTCGCATAGACGTCGTAATTCGTCGTGACCGTCGTTCCCTGCAGCCGGATGTCGAACCGGCGCTCGCCAACCGTTGATGTCCAAGACTCCGCGAAGTGCAGGCGCAGGGTGTAATTGCCATTCGCCGCGGGAATCTGCCAGGCCAGCTTCGAGCCCGCCCCCCAATTGCCATAGGCCATGGTTTGATACAGCCCCTCGGGGGCCGGGTCGGTCACTCCCGAACGGTCCACGGGATTCGTGAAGGAGGTGGTGGCATAACTGACCGTCTGGTAGGCACTGGCCTGCCAGCCTCCCTGTGTACTTCCCCCGACATTGACCAACGCGGTGGGTTGGACCTGGGTCAGGCCTGCGGACTGCCAGCGGATCGTGACCGGCTGACCCACTTCGTACTTGTCGAGCCCCTGGGGACTGAGAACCTGCACCAACTGCGTGGGGCTGGTCGTCGCCAGCGAGGTGCTGCCCGTGTACCCCTGGTTCACCCGCCGGCCATTCGGCCCGGGCTCCGCCAGATACGGGCTGGCCGGATCTCCCGCGTCAATCGTCGGCGAACCCAGCCCCACCTGGAAGTTGTCGTCGGCTCCCCGGTCACCCACCAGCTTTTGGATCCGCACGGCATCGGCGGAGACCACATAGCCACTGCCATAGGGGGAATAATTGTTCAACTGCACCGTCAGTGTGCCACCCCGCACATAGTGCGTCCCCAGCCGTTCCCAGGCCGTTCCCCCCTCGGTGAAGTCATCGGGGGCCGATCGCTGATCGAGGGAGGCCGTTTGCAGAACCGTGGCCCCTTCCCGGACAGTGAACTGCGATGAGAAATGCGATTCACTGCGGGCCGGCCAGGTGACCGAAACCTCGTACCAGGCGTCGGGATCCAATCCCGTGACGGTCCAGGTGGCCGTCTGGTTTCCGGACGTACTGGTTGCGGTCTCCGCCGAGTCGGACTGGTAGCCCGAGGAAGCGGCTGTCCACCCCCCGGTCACACTGAAGCCGGCATCGCCGTTGTCGAGAATCCGGGCGGTTCCCGGGACCAGGTCGGGGCTGAACCCCAGCGCGTTGTCGGGGCCATCCCGGTCGATGAACTGCGGATCGGTCAACAGGCTGTGCTCGTCCTGTCCGACCTCATACCGCCAGTCGGCCAGATCATCGAAGTCGCGGTTCTCCCAGCGCCCGAGGGTCCCCGTACCGCTGGTCATCAGCGTGTTGTAGTCGCTGCGGAACCCCATCTGGCTGTCGCTGGCAACCACGATGTTCGAACCGGTTTCCACCCAGAGAATGTTGTTTCTCAGGGAGATATTGGAGGAGGAACCCTCGACCAGCACCGCCTGCCCCACCCGTTGAGAGACGGTGTTGTTGTGCACCCGCCCTCCGGAGCCGTGTTCGATCCGGATCCCCTGATTGCTGTTGGCGTACACCAGATTGTTCGAGATCTCGCCGCTGAATTGAGTCCAGCCAGGCAGCTCGATCCCGGTCGAGTTCGCATAGACCACGTTCCCCGACACCGTGGTGTCCTGATAGGCCCGGATCCCGGCGGTTGTGTTGTGATAGACCCGGTTGCCCAGAATCTGGACTCCCCAGGTGTAGTAGCCACTCTGGATGCCGGTCTGGTTATCGAACACCTCGTTCGACTCGATCGTGGCCCCATAAATGGCGTGGATGCCAAACGTGTTGGTGTGACCCCAGACGGTGTTGTCGGCCACCCGCACCTGGTAGACCGCGACGATTCCTCCTCCGGAGTTGTGATGCACCAGGTTGTCGGTCGCCTCGATCCGATCGGCCGTCGAACCGTAGAACTGCAGGTCGATGCCCGTCCCGACGTTGCCAGAGACCTCGTTCCCCTGGGCACGCCCCCGGGCCCCCCTCAGCACGAGACCCGACGAGGGGGAATTACGGATCGTGTTCCCCACCAGCCAGGCGTCGTCATTTGATTCGTTGAGCAACACATTGCCGCCGTTGTACGTTCGCCCATTTTCCGTCACCAGGCTGTTCTCCAGCCGGAACCGGTCACTGTCGGCACTGCTGCCCGCGAACACCCCGTACTGCCCCCCCGTGAGCGTCAGCCGTGACAGCGTCACATCATCCGCACCCGCCAGTTCGACCACGTAGCTGCCGCTGTTGGTGTTCCCCCGGTCCAGCACCGCCGCGCCGACCGCCGGTCCCTCGATCCGCACCCCGCTGTCCTCCGGTCCCAGCACCACATTCCGCACGAGGCCATAG
>JBKCTR010000391.1:0-5328 GCA_046318755.1 Planctomycetaceae bacterium | reverse complement strand
GAGCGCACCTGTTGCCGACGCAGGGCCGCCTCGGGATGCATCAGCACCTCGGCCAACGCCTCGGGATCATGCGGCGGAAAGAACGCGGCATAGGGCCCCCCCACTTCACGGTGGGTGGGAATGTCGGCCGCCAGCACCGGGGTCCCCCGGCTGAGCGATTCGACAATCGGCAGGTTGAAGCCCTCGGCAAACGACGTGGTCAGCATCGCGGTCGCGTGCCGGTAGCAGTAGTCGAGTTCGTCATCCGTCACCGATTCGAACCAGAACAGGCGGCGGCCGAACTCCCGATGATTGCGGATTCGCTGGGCCACCTCTTCGCACCGCCAGCCGTACTTGCCGACGATCACCAGGGCGGGGGCCGCGTCTTGCTTCCACAGCCGGTCGAGGGCATCGAGAGCCAGGGCATGGTTCTTCCGTGGCGACATCATGCCCACCGTCACATAGGTCGGTCGGCCATGCTGCTGTTCGAAGGCCTGACGAATCGCCTCGCGGCAGGTGGCCTGCCCGCTTTGGGTGTGCAGTCCATTCCCCAGGCGGAACCAGCCGCCGCGCACCTGGGCCGCCCGCTGGGGGCCTACGACGGCCGGCAGGTGCGACTGCACTTCCCGCCAGGTCGACTCGGAATTGTTCAGGAAGTAATCGACCGTCTGGGCCGCGTCGCGCCACCACCGCGAGAACTCGCGCACCACCCCCTCATCCACCGTGCCGGGATGACTGAGCGGAATGAGGTCATGCACCACAAGGCAGACGCGCGCACCGGCCGCGCGGGCGCGTTGCAGGTCGGCCCAGTACCGCGACCGCAGGTTGACGTCGAGCAGCACGATGAGATCGCCCGGGCGGAAATCGACACGCGAGGGAAGCCAGCGGCGGGCGGGTGAGAGGGTCGCCTCGGCCAGGGTATCGAGCCCGCCCCGAGCCGAGCGCACCCACTCGATCAACCCGGTGCGATCGAGTTCGCGCCGCAGGCGATGTCGCCAGGTCAACCGGCTGATCGTCGCCGGGTCACGCGGCCGGAATCGCTCGTGCACCGCCTCGGCCGAGAGGGCCTCGAACCCGGTCGAGGTGCGGAACAGCAGGGGAATGCACTGGGCATCGAAGTGGGCCCCCAGTTCCGGAGCCGCCTGCAGCAACCCGCTGACCATCCGCTCGATTCCCGTATGAACCCGGGTCAGAAACGTGCGGGTGCAGTCGAGGAAAATCCGGCGCGTCAAGGGGCTCGAAACCGCCACGGGAATCCTTTCCAGGTGCAGTGAAACAACAGACGTTCGATCTGGGCTGACAGGGTGGGGGTTTTAGCACGATTCGGGAATTCCGGGAAAGATGGGTTTGCCCAACCCCGCCCCCAAGCAAACCCCAGGCAACCCCCGGGGAACCCCTTCCCAAGTCATCCCCGGAGAACTCCAGGGGCCAGGTCACTCCCTCGGCAAGGTTGTCCCGGGTGTTTGCGCCTCCCCCTGCAATACCGCCGCAGTCTCGCGGGCCATCCGTTCCATCGAGAACGCCTCCCGCACCCGCCGCCAACCGGTCGCCGCCAGTCCGGTTCGCAGTGGGGCGTCGAGCATCAGGCGTTCGAGCCCCGCCGCCAACGCCTCGGGATTTTCGGGCTCCACCAGCAGGCCGCCCCCCGTCTGTTCCAGCAATTCGGGAAAGGCACCGTGCCGGGGCTGCACCACGGGAACACCATTGGCCAGTGCTTCCAACACCGACAGTCCCTTGGGCTCGCGGTAGCTGGTGGGGACCGAGAAGAGATCGAGCCCCTTCAGAAACGCCACCTTGCCGGCATGATCGGGAGGGCTGCCGTGGTATTCGAACGCGTCTCCCAGGTCGGCGGCCTCGCGCCGCAACTGCTCGAACCACCCCTGGTCGCGGGCCCCCAAAAACCCCGCCGCCCGCAACCGCGTGTGCGGGTGCCGGGCGTGCAGCCTGCGAAACGCCGCCACCAGGTTGTGCAGTCCCTTCTCGGGACAAATGCGGGCGAAATAGCCAATGGTGAATGGTTCCTGCGAGACGGCCCGAGGCGTCCCCTCATGCCCGGCGAAGTCGATTCCCAGAGGGACCACCCGGGCCTGTGCGGGGGGAAACCGCAATTGCCGCGACATTTCCCCACGATAGTAATCGCTGTGGGTCAACAGCCCGGTGAACTGCGGCATCAGCCCCTGCATCAGCTCGAACGCGCGCGAACGAAACGGTTCGACCAGGTCGTTGAGGAAGATGTCATCCCCCTGCAGCAGCGACCAGACCGGACCGCGATACGCCTGCCGCAACCGGGGAACCACCCCCGCCAGCAGGGCATTGCTCAGCAAGACGCAGTCGGGACGCAGGTCTTGTGCCAGCCAATCGACCAGTTCGGCGATCGCTTCACGATGGGGGCCATGGTCCCCCCGCAGCAGCGCAATCGTCAGATCCCCCAGTTCTCGGGCGTCCGACGACACGGCGAACCGGCTGACGAACCGCAGCACCGCCGGGGTGTCGAGCCAACTGCGCACCCAGCGCGGCAACCGGCTCCACCAGGGCCAGCGCCCGGCCAGGTAGACGTTGATCCCCCCCAGAAAGACGCGGTGCTCGCTCACGTCGAGTTCATCGACGCGGATGGGCGTATACAGCGGAATCAGCGTAACCTCGTGCCCCTCCGCCTGCAGGGCGCGGGCCAGCGTGTTGTCGTGCATGCACGAGCCGCAAAACATGCCCGCCCCGCCCGCCGTGATCAATGCCAGGTGCATGCCCGGATCCTCGGTTGCAGAGACAGGCCTACTTCGAGGGAACGTTCCGACGGCGGACCAACCCCGCCGTCACATCGACCGACAGGTCGGCCGTCCGCCCGGCCGCCAGCAGTTCCCAGGCAATGGCCGACATCGCGGCATTGTCGGTGCACAGAGACAACGGGGCCAGCACCAGTTCGAAACGGTCTTGTTGGGCCGCCTCGGCCAACCGGTCCCGCAACAGCGCGTTCGCCGCCACCCCCCCTCCCACGCAGAGCGTCCGCCGGCCCCGGGCAGCCAACGCCTGCCGCGCCTTCGCCACCAGCACATCCACCGCCGCCGCCTGGAAGCTGGCCGCCACATCGGCCACGAACTGCGGATCGAGCCCGCGGGGATCGTACTCGCGGGGGGGCTTCCCCGCGATCTCGTACAGCACGGCGGTCTTCAGCCCGCTGAAGCTGAATTCCAGCCGCTCGCGATCTTTCTCGAAGCTCCGCGGAAAGCGGAACCGCTTCGCATTCCCCCGCTGGGCCGCCTGCTGAATCGACGGCCCACCGGGGTAAGACAGCCCCAACATGCTGGCCACCTTGTCGAACGCCTCGCCGACAGCATCGTCGATCGTCGAACCCAGCAGTTCGTAATCCCACGGCCCCGGACAGTCATACAGATTGCAGTGCCCCCCCGAAACCACCAGGCCAATGGCGGGGAAGATCTCGCGTCCCGCGTGCATCCGGCAGGCGTAGAGATGCGCCTCGATGTGATTGACGGCCACCAGTGGACG
Source organism: Planctomycetaceae bacterium (assembly GCA_046318755.1). Lineage (GTDB taxonomy): Bacteria > Planctomycetota > Planctomycetia > Planctomycetales > Planctomycetaceae > UBA10511. Next base: position 1,848 of record JBKCTR010000391.1, on the reverse strand, counting down.
ATCCAGCACCAAAGCCAACGTCTTGGCGGCGGTCAGCCCCACCAAGAGCGAACCGACCAGCCCCGGATGGGTCACCACGGCAATAGCCGCGAGCTGGTCGAGAGAAGTCTGCGAATCAGCCAACGCCTGCTCAACAACGGGCAGAATGTGCTCGACATGCGCCCGCGAAGCCACCTCGGGAACCACACCGCCAAACCGGCGATGCAGTCCCGTCTGCGAAGAGACCACGTTCGACAGCACCTGCAGTCGCTCGTCGACCACTGCGGCGGCCGTTTCGTCACACGAGGTCTCAATCGCCAGCAACCGCCGGGGAAGCGGTGGGGAAGAGAGGCTCACGGGTTGGGATTGTCGGCTTTCGCCTCGGTCGGCTGGGCTTCCGCGGGCTTCGCCTCGGCAGCCGCCGGCGGGGCCGGGGGGGCCACGCCCAGCTTGCCCGAGATGTATTCCAGAGCCTTGGCGAGTTGGCTGTCGGTGAATTCGATCTTGGGTCCTTCGAGAGCGCGAATGTCGTCGCGCTGCCGGCGGTAGGTGTCGTACCGCACCAGATCTTCATTCGAGAACTTCACCGCGTAGCCGTCGTTGGGACGGACACCCCAGTCGTCTTCTTCTTTGGAATCGGGGAAGCGATGAATGTTCTTGCCGTTGGGCCGGTGGTAGCTGGCGGTGGTCAACTTGAGGGCGCTCTTGCCCCCCTCCATGTCGATCACATTCTGCACACTTCCCTTGCCGAAGGTCCGTTCGCCCACAATCACCGCCCGGTCGTGATCCTGCAGGGCCGCGCTCACAATCTCACTGGCCGAGGCCGAGAAGCGGTTCACCAGCACGGCAATCGGAAACCCCGTCAGCGTTCCCTCTTTGCGGGCCATCGAGGGCCGCTCGACTGTATTGCGTCCCTTCGTCGAGACAATCTTTCCTTCCTCGATGAACATGTCGGCGATTTCGACGGCGATGTTCAGCAGCCCCCCGGGATTGAACCGCAGATCGATCACCAGCCCCTTCATCCCCGCGTCGGTCAGTTCCTTCAGCGCCTCGGACAGTTCGCGGGCCGAGTGTCGGCTGAATCCCGTCAGCCGGATGTAGCCAATCTTCCGCTGATCATCGAGCATGAAGTTCCACGACCCGTCGGCCTTGTGGATATCGCCCAACACCGTGGGAACTTCAATGATGGCCCGCTGCATGGTCAACTTGACCACCTCGTTCGAGCCGGCGTGCTGCAGGCCGACGGTCACCTCTTCCCCAGCGGGCCCGCGCATCTCCTTGACCGCGTCGGCCATCTCCATCTGCTCGACCGACTTGCCGTTGATTTCCAGAATCACATCCCCCGGACGGACCCCCGCCTTGAAGGCCGGGGTGCCCGGAAGGGGGGCCGAAACCACCAGCTTGCGATTGGGGCCCGACGGGGGCACAAACCCCACCTGGATGCCGATGCCGCCAAACTCCTTCTCGACCTCATCGCGGAAATTGCCCAGGTCTTCCGGGTTGATGTAGTTCGAGAACGGGTCGAGTTCCCGCATCATGCCGCGAATGGCCGCCTCGACCAGCTTCCGCCGGTCGACCTCTTTCACATAGTTCTGATCGACCTGTTCAAAGGCGTCGGCCAGCACCCGCATCAGTTCGAAATACTGCTCGCTGGTGGCCGATTGAATGGCCGGAGCTTCGGGGTTGGCGGGGGGGGCGGCGTTTTCCTGTCCCGCCGCGACCGGCAGGCCGAGAGCGGGCACCAGGCCTCCCAAGAGTCCCCAGACCAAAACCCAGACAAGACAACAACGCGACATGAACAGGCTCCCGATCGGAGTGACTGGCAGGCGGGTTTCGGAGCGTTGGGACAGGCTGACCGGACGTTGGTCG
>JBKCTR010000390.1:0-3888 GCA_046318755.1 Planctomycetaceae bacterium | reverse complement strand
CTCCCCCGCGGGGGCGAGGGACACCATCAGAGCCAGCGCGGTCGACATTCGCGCAGGCGACAGTTTTCCCGCGCTGGAGATCACCTCTTCCTGGAGACTGACCAAGAATTGAACGATTCACTCGGGGAGCGCACCACACGCACAGCCCGATCGGCCGGCCGTGGCTGGTCTCCATCGACGACTTCAAGGTTCGCGATGGGTTTTATGGGATCCCCAAACCGGGACTTCCTCCCTACACTTCCCATGGCCCCCTTCCCCTGGGGGTTGACCGCTCCACGGCCTGCAGGACAGTGGCCTGTGGAGTGCTCTCCGGCCCCTTGGTCCCCTCCTCCTCGATCCCCCCCAACCTGAGATGGCTGAAGACTGGGATGTCTATTTCACTTCTCGCCCCCCCCCACTGCGGTCGATTCTGGTCGATTTGGGGCTGCGGGAGACCGCGCCGGATCCTGCCCGCGGCACGCTGCTGCGTACCCGCATGGCCTTACTGGTCCCCCGCGAGGACGGGTTGAGCGACGAAAGCGAGACCGAGAGCCTGTATGCCATCGAAGACGCCCTGTTCCAGGAATTGGGCCGGGGGTTGGGGGCCCGGTATGTCGGCCGCTGCACCCGTGCCGGTCATCGGGAGTTCTTCTACTATGGGAAGGGAGCCGAGGGCTTCCCCATCGCTCTCATGTCGGTGCAGTTGCAGTTCCCCCATTACCACTTCGAGGCGGAAACCGAGTCCGACCGCGACTGGAACGTCTACTTCGAACAGCTCTATCCCACCGAACTCGACCTGCTGTCGATCCAAAACCGGCGGGTGACCGAGCAACTGTCGGACCTCGGCGACACCCTGCTCGAACCACGCCAGGTGACGCATTCGATGTACTTCGCCTCGCCGCATTCGCGCGAGCAGTTCCTCAAGACCATCGCCACCGAGGGGTTTGGCGTGACCCTGAAAGAGACCGAGGAACCCGATGCCGAGTACCGATACGGCGTCGACCTCACCCGCCACGACCGGGTCGATCTGAATTCCATCGACGGGTTGGTGGTGGACCTGTATTTGCGGGTGGTGCAGGCTGGCGGGGAATACGAAGGCTGGGACACCTACCCGCTGACCGGGCATTCGACCTGAGCCCCGGGCAGCCAACCGCACTCGGCATCGACACGGGTGGCATTCCTGTGCCGAATTCAGAGGCCGCGCCGTCTCTTGTCGCAGTCAGGTGGTGTGCGGGGTCTGTGGGGTCGCCGGTCGAATCCACCGGTCTTCCTCACGGACCAAACCCGCCTCGGTGGCCAGATGAGCGAGGAACTCGTCGCGGGGGGTGGGGGAAATCATCACGGCCTGAAACACCCCCGGCCCCCAGCGGATTTCCAGCCGATTGAGCGACAGGGCGGGAGAACTGAGGGGGTTGCGCGTTGGCGTCACCCGCTGGATCTCGGCCAGGGGAATGCGCTGCCGGTGGAACCCACTGCGCACCTCCAGCCGCCCCTCTCCCACCAGATACCGCAGGGGAAAGACCAGGCCCCCATAGATCAGCACCACCACAGTCAGGGCCAGCAGCGACCAGGTCAGGTCGATGTCATTCCCCTGCACCAGTGCGCGGACGGTCAGACCCAGCGAGACCACCGGCGGGACGCACAACACCGGAATCAGCCAGGCATCCACTTCCGAGCGGTAAGTGCGGGTCTGGTCGGCAGAAGTGTTGGAAACTGGCATGGTTCACAAGCCCCTTCGATCAACCCCCCGTTGCACTCCAGTGTAGCCGATGTCCGGCGTCGACAGGCAACTCGCCCCGTGCGCGCCTCCCCGGTCCCAGCGCCGTCGAGATCGCGCAGAGTGACCCAATCCTGGTCCAGAGCCATTTTGTTTTCCGGTGGAATTTGACTCCACCCCGGGTGTGACGTACACTCCTTGCATCGAACAATATTGATGAATCTGTGAGAAAGTGAGTTCACAGATTGACGTCTTGTTGGAGTCGACCCTGGCGCATGGGTCGCAAAGTGCAGCCGGAAGTGGAAATGGCCGGCAGGTGTTTTTTTTCCTGTTGAGGAGTTGTGCTCTTTGTCTCAAGGACATTCCGAACCCGTTGTGGGGTTCCGTTCGCTTGGTCTTTCGTCTCTTTCTCTCAAAGCTCTCGCCCACGTCAAATACGAGGTTCCCAGCCCGATTCAGGCTGCGTTTATTCCGCACGCCTTGACGGGACGCGACTGCATCGGGCAGGCCCGCACGGGAACTGGCAAGACGGCTGCTTTCTGCCTGCCGATCCTGGAACTGATTGACGACGAATCGTCGGAAGTTCAGGCACTGGTTCTTACCCCCACTCGCGAATTGAGTGCCCAGGTGGCCGCGGAGTGCGAAAAACTCTCGTACACCCGTCCCATCCGCTTCGCCTGCTGCGTGGGGGGGAAGACCATCCAGCGGCAGATTGACGACATCCGCCGCGGGGCCCAGATTGTCATCGGCACCCCGGGCCGGGTGATCGACCTGCTCTCCCGCAAGGTGCTCAACCTCGACAATCTCAAGATTGTCGTGCTGGATGAAGCCGACCGCATGCTCGACATTGGGTTCCGCCCCGATATCGAAAAGATCCTCCGGCGGTGCCCCGAGAACCGGCAGACCCTGCTGCTCTCGGCCACCCTGCCCGGACCGGTCGAACGGCTCGCCCATCGTTACATGCAAGATCCGCTGCGGATCGACATGTCGCAAGACAATGTGGCGGCGGGATCGGTCGATCAGTACTACATCACCGTCGACCACGACCGCAAACTCTCCACCCTGGCGCGGCTGCTGTACGAGCAGCGCCCCCGCCAGGCGATCTGCTTCTGCCGCACCAAACGCGGGGCCGATTCGCTGCATCGCAAGCTCTCGCGCAAGCTGCCGCAGGTCGAGGCGATCCATGGCGACCTCGCCCAAAACGTCCGCGACCGCGTGATGAAGGGCTTCCGCTCGGGGAGCGTGCGGTTGCTGATCGCCACCGACGTGGTCGGCCGCGGCATCGACGTGACCGGGGTCTCGCACATCATCAATTACGACGTCCCCGAAGACTGCGACGACTACGTCCACCGCATTGGCCGCACGGGACGCCTCTCGGGAGAGGCGGGCTTCGCGTTCACCTTCATCTGCCCCGATGAGGGTGACCAGCTCACCAACATCGAGATCCGCATCAACAAGCTGCTCCCCCAATACAAATTCAAGAACTTTGAGCCGTGCCGGGTCAAACCGCGCTCCGCCGCCCCCGCCACGCCCCCCCCGCCTCCTCCCGTCACCAAGGAAGAGGAAGAAGAGGAATGGGCGGTTTTTTAAGGGACGCTGGTTGGAATCATGCAGATGATTTTCCGGGCATTCAACGCAATGTTCGTCGAAACACAAGTGCAATCCAGCCAGTGATTCCGTCGCGGGTTCTTACAACTCGCCCCACCAACTCTCTGACCCACCCTAAAATTTCTCCGTCGGGGATACTTCCCTCAGCCTAGAGTTGTCGCGCAGGCGACGACCCCAGGTGAGACGACCACCGTCGCGACTCTATTCTGGAGGGATTGCTTTCCCCACCAGTCAAGAGGTTTGCTGATCGCTCTGGTGTGCATGAACCCGCCACGAAAGGAACCACTTTCAGGGTTCAGCTCCTCTCCGGGATTGCGTTCCCCGGGTAGCCGCTGGGGCGGCAACCCGGGGCTGAGAGAAGTAACCTCTGCGAGGTAGGCGGCTGCCAGGCGAGAGGTTTGTGCCGCAGGCCGATTATCGTTGTCCCCGCTTTCCCAGGCCGATCCCCAGGGCCGCCCAGTCGGCGGAGGGCGATCGCCAGAAGGGTCATCGGATTCACAACACATTCGGCGCGAATCTATGGATCACGAAAACGATCGCTGCCGTGATTTCGCCGCGGACCCCAAGCCCGCTCGTTTCCCGCC
>JBKCTR010000389.1:0-3755 GCA_046318755.1 Planctomycetaceae bacterium | reverse complement strand
GGAATACGGTCTCGGTCCCGGGGTACGTTCCCCCCTACAACTGGGGAGCAACTCTGGTGGATGATTCGTTTCGCAGGATGCAGATCCAGAGGGAACTGAACCGGATTGACGACCAACTGGGATCGCTGCAGCAGACGGTCGAACCACTGCGAGAGCAGTTGGGAGCCGGCCGGGTGCTGCGGCAGGAACTGGAGGGCGAGCTGCGGGGAACTCTGACGCCGCTGAAGCGCGATCTGGACCGGGTGCGGCTCGAACGCCAGAGCCTGCAGAAAGAGTTGCAGCAGTTGGCAGCGAGTCTTCGGGCTGCGGAGGAAAGCTCTGCCGTGGATCGTTTCGGCGACTGGCGGACGGTGAGCGAGCAGGACTTGCTGCGGGATCTCCAGCGAAACTGGGAGCAGTGAGGGGGGGAAGCGGCCCAGTCGGTCGGGGGTTGGGCCGGACAGACTGCGACGGATGCGGAACCGCACGGCGAGCGATTCGACTCGCCGTGCGGTTTTTTGTTGCGCCGTCCTCGTGCTGCAGTCTTCGGGAAGGGATTCCACGGCAACCGGCATTGTACCATATGATCAGTATGGGGGTGGTTGCGAAGTCTCTCTCGCAAAAGCGCAGAAAAGAAGGAATTGATCCGAACCCGGAACAGTGGTGGCGGTGTTCATTTCCCAGTGGCCAGCCGGGTGAGAAGATAGCGCGCGGAGAGTGGTGTTGGAAACATGGCTGGCTGGTTAAGGATTGAGGGCCTGTGATGCCGGGAGTTGTGAGAGCTCGCCTGCTGGGACTGGTTGCGGCGGCGGCGTGCGCAGGCGGGGGGCGCTGGGGTGGGGAATGGCCGGAGGAACCTCACGCCGCGGGCGCGGAAGTCTCGGTGGCCGCTGGTTCAGAGACATTTTCTGCGTGTGCCAATCAACCGGCGGCTGGGCGGAAGGTGGGGGATGCCGAGGGGGACGAGGGGGACGTCGCGGCGGGGGATCGGGCCCTGTTGGCCGAGCTGAAGCAGCTGCGGACCGAGTGGCAGGAGGAGGCGGTTTTTGACGACGACCAGTTGACTCCCCCCGGACTGGGGGATGACTCGGATCTCGATGAGGACCACGAGGCGGACTTCCAGAAGGTCGTGGACCAGTTGTTCGAGATTGGCCTTAAGACGGAAGCCGCGGGGGGATCCGATGGCCGGCGGATCCGCGGGTTGTACGATGAAGCCCGGAAGTGGACGGCAGAGGATCCCCGACTCCCGTGGTTGACCAGCCTGGTCTTGGCCCATCGTGGCGAACCCGAGCGAGCCCGCACACTGCTCGCCAAGTCGGGTGAGTTGCTCGAGCCGCTGCCCTCCACCCTGCGGTTGCAACAGGCCAGCCTCGAACTCGAACTGGGGAACGAAGAGGCGGTTTGGAAGAACTGCCGTGAACTGATCGCACAGTGGCCCACGTCGGCTGACCACTGGCCGGGCGATGAGGCGCGCGGCACACAGGCGGTCTGGCTGGGTCAACTGCTGGGTTACATCGCGGGGGGTGAGCAACCGTCGACATTTCGGCTGGATGAGTTTCGACGGCTGGTGTCGCAGCGCTGGCCCGCCGAGTTGGTCGAGGACTATGACCGGGCGCTGCAACGGATGCGTGATGCGCGGCAGGCGGCCCGGCTGCGGAGTCGCGCGTCTGCGGACAACCGACAGGCCGAGGCCCGGCAGTCGCTGCAGGCCCTGCGCGATTCGATTGCCAGCTCACGGACCACCGAAGAGCAATTGCGGCGGAAGCTGGCCAATCTGGAAAGCCCCTACAAAGAGAAGTGGGATCAGGTGATCCTGACGCTCAAGCAAAAGCTGCAGCGGCTGACGGCGGCCCAGGCGCAGGCCCGGCGGCAGGCCGCCCGATTGAGGCAGCTCTCCCGGGCGAAGCCCACCAAGGCCAATCGGGCCCGCCGGTCGCAGGTCCGGAAGCAGCTCAAGAAATCGCTGGATCAGGTGCGTGGTCTGCAACGGCAGATGGCGGCGGGAAAAGCCCAGAGAAAAGAGCTTGAAGCCAAGCATGCCGAACAGATTCACCCCGTGAAACACGAACTGAACCGGGTGCGACTGGCCCGCCAGGCCAACGAAAAGGAAGCGGAACGGGTTGCGGAACAACTGCAGGCTGCTCCGGGAACCTCCCCGCCTCCCGAGAACTTTCGCCAGTGGCGCCTCATCAGTGAAGCGGACCTGCTGCGCGATCTGCGGGCTCATTGGAACGACTGACCAGGATTCGTGGGAGCCCGGCAAAACAGGGTCATCTTGAGCGGTCGGCGGAACGAACGACACGACATGGCGTGAGGGAGAAAGTGTCGACAACTGAATTTGGCGGGGCGGACGAGTCCGGCAGGGCATGGCTCTGGCCACCTGGAACCTGTGGTCGATCTCTGGGAACTGATTGGGAGCATGTGATGAACCAGATGCGAATCGCCTGGAGCGGCTGGGGCCTCGTGCTTCTGCTGGCGGCGGGACTGGCCACCGCCCAGGAGCCCGACTCTGCGGACCGGAGCGCTTCCGCCGTAACCGCCTCCGCCGCGGAGTCGTTGTTCGAAAAGAAAATCCGTCCGGTGCTGGTGGCGGAGTGTTATGGCTGCCACGCGTCGGGGGAAGGGCGGCAGGTCAAGGGGGGGTTGGCGCTCGACACCCGCGCTGGGTTTCGGCAGGGGGGCGATTCGGGGCCCGTGGTGGTGCCGGGAAAGCCCGAAGAGAGCCTGCTGATTGCGGCGATCGCACACGCCGAGGGGGCTCGGGCGATGCCGCCAAAGAAAAAACTGCCCGAGACCGTGTTGGCCGACTTCACCGAGTGGGTTCGTCTGGGAGCGGTGGATCCCCGTGACGAAGCGGGGTCGGCCCCGGCCCGCTCGGCGGGAGATGCCGCGAGGCATTGGTCGTTCCAGCCTCCCCAGCGGGTCGCCGCTCCGGCGGTACAGACGCAGGATTGGCCATTCTCGGACATCGACCGGTTCGTGCTGGCCCGGCTCGAAGCCCACGATCTGCGCCCCGTGGCCGATACCGACTGGGCCACGCTCTTGCGGCGGGTGACGTTCGACCTCACCGGGCTGCCCCCCACCCCGGCCGAACAGGCATCGTTTCTGGCCGCACCGTCCAACAGCCGGTTGGAACAGGTGGTCGACCGATTGATTGCCTCTCCCGCGTTTGGTGAGAAATGGGCCCGTCACTGGCTGGATGTCGCCCGGTATGCCGAGAGCACTGGCAAGACGGTGAATTTCAATTATCCCCACGCCTGGCGGTATCGCGATTATGTGATTGCCGCGTTCCAGAACGACAAACCGTACGATCGCTTCATCATCGAACAGTTGGCCGGCGACCTGCTGCCGTACGACGACCTGCAGACCCGGGCCGAGCAGTTGGTCGCCACCGGCTTTCTGGCGATTGGTCCCAAGGCGTTGAATGAACGCAGCGGTCTGAAGTTCGAACTCGACCTGGTCGACGAGCAGATCGATGTGACCAGCCAGGCGTTTTTGGGAATCACCGCGGCGTGTGCCCGCTGCCACGATCACAAGGTCGATCCCATCCCACAGGCCGATTACTACGCCCGGGCTGGAATCTTCCGCAGCACCGAGACCTGCTATGGGACGACGACCTTCATCAACGCCCGCCGGTCCGCTCCGTTGCTGCCGCTTCCCCCCGAGGCGTTTCCCCCCTCGGCCAAGCCGCGGTTGAGCGAGTCCGAGAAACGCCAGATCGAAGGGCGAATCACAGAGGTGCGAAGGCGGGCGGAACAGGCCCAGGATCCGACCCA
>JBKCTR010000388.1:0-6226 GCA_046318755.1 Planctomycetaceae bacterium | reverse complement strand
ATCAGGTTCTGTCCGTACGGAATGCGGGTCCGGCAACCGGGCAGAATCTCGAGTGCGGGGAGTTCACGCGGATTGATGAAGGGCATGGAGGAACAGCTCGAAGGGAACGGGGCGAGAGGGGTGGATCCGTCGGAGGCCGATGGGGCCCCGGCAGGCGCTGCGGGGGATGGGCTTCAACGCAAATCGGCCGACTGCACGCAGAGCCGACGGAGCCGGTCGGGATGCGGTTCGGGACTCGGTTCCGCGACCACCCCCGGGGTCCCGTCGGACAGGCGGATCAACTCCAGCGGACGCTCGCAGAGATCCTCGTGGTAGAACCGCGAACTCGGAAAGATGTCGGCCGGGTAGGTGAAGTTGTCGAGCATCGCCAGCGAAACACACAGCGAGGCCCCCAGGGCACTTTCCAACATCCCGCCGACCCAGCAGGGAATGCCCGCCTCGGCACACAACCGGTGGATCTCGATGGCGTTGGTCAATCCCCCCACCCGGCCCGGCTTGATGTTCACCCACTGGCAGCTCTGCTGGGCGAGCGCCTGACGGACGTGCCGGGGGTGGGCAATGCTTTCGTCAAGACAGACCGGCGTGCGGATTTGCCGTTGCAATACGGCATGGTCGAGCAGAGCGTCATGCGGCAGCGGCTGCTCGATCATCGCCAGGCCGAACTGGTCAATTTGCTGAAACAGAGGCAGGTCGGCCAGCGTGTAGCCGCTGTTGCAGTCGATGTGAAACACCTGCGTGGGGAACTGACGGCGGACGGCCGACAGCATCGGAACGTCCCACCCCGGGCGGAACTTGAGCTTCACGCGGGGGAACTTCTGGTCGACCGCTCCCTGGATGGCGCGCAGCAGGTCGTCGAAGGAATCCATCACACCGAAATCCGCCCCGACGGGAACCTGGTCGCGCGTGGCCCCGAGCAGCCGGTGCAGGGGCGTGTTGGTCAACCGGCTCTGCAGGTTCCACCAGGCGGTGTCGAGAATGGCCTTGGCGAAGGGATTGCCCTTGTAGATTGCCAACCGTTGCTGCAGGGCGGCACCCGAATCGATCTGCTGGCCCAACAAAGCCGGGGCGAGCCACTCTTTCGCACAGGCGAAAATGCCCGCCCCCCATTCGGGGCTGTAACAAGGGGCGGTCAGCGGGGCGCTTTCCCCCCAGGCGTGCACCGAACCCGAAGTCATCCTGCACAGCACGCTGTGGCAGGCCACATCTTCCCCATAGGCGGTCTTCCAGGGGTAGATCAGAGGCATCGCCACATGGAACAGCTCGATTCGGTCGATCTTCATTGATCTTCGATGTACTTCCAGAATTCCTCTTCGCCGGGGTCCGACGATTCGGGTGGAGTCTGTGGGGCGGGTTGGGGAGTGGCCGCCGGCTTGGTGGGAGGAGCGGCCGCTCCCGGAGGACGGGGGGCTGGAGGCGGCACAGGGCGCGGCCCGCTCGTGACAGGCTTGGGGGCGACCGGCTTGGAAGCAACGGGTTGCGGGGAGGTGGGGGGGGCCGGCGGAGCAGCCGGTTTGACGGCGGGGGGCTTCTGGGGGGCGGGGGACACCGCGGCGGGTGAAACGGGAACACCGCGCACTGCGGGAACGGGGGTGTGGACGGCGGTGGGGGGCCTGACAGGAACGCCCGATTCCGCCAAGGGGCGCGGGGCGGGCGCGGGCGAACCGACCGGCCTGACCGCCGGTGGCACCGGGCGGGGAACCACCCCTCCCGCAGGACCGGCTGCCTTGGGCGCACACCGCGGGCATTCGCCCCGGGCATTCAGCGGTTCGGTGCAGCGCGGGCAGAGCATGATGGCCGCCTCGGCCAACGGCACCGACGCGGACCGGGCCGGGGGAACCGGTGCGGCCGCTGGACGCGGCGGCGTCGGCAAGGGCTTCGGCGGGCTGCTGGCCGCCGGTGGGCTGACGGAGGCAGCCGGCCGGGGAGTGGTGGCAGCCGTGGCGGGACGGGGCTCGGGGCGGGCGACGGGAATGTCGTCGGCCTCCGGATCAAGCTTGAGCACCAGTTCCGCCTCGTTTGCAGGGGGGACCGCCGGGGAACGTGCGGGGGCAGCCGGCCCCCCCGCGGACCGTTGCCCCCCCGTCCCCACCGGGGACAGGTGGGTCCCCTCCCCCGCTCCCGCAGCCGGTGCGGCTCCCCCGCGGGCAATCTGCACGCGGGCGGCCCGGCCGCTCGACAGCTCGCGGGCCGTCACTTCCACCAGGGCACTCGCGTCGTACGAGATGGTCACCTCCACCTGCGACTCGACCGGCAGGTCGGGGGGCAACTGGTCCACGGTGCAGGTGCCAATCGCCACTGGGGGATCACTCGGTTGAGTCCCCCCCTCCACCACGGTCAGGGTGACGCGCCTCTGATTCGGGGCGACTGTGCCAAAAATCTTGGTCGCCGCGGCAGGCAGGGGCGTGTTGGGCTCGATCAGCGCGTAGGGGACCCGCTGGTTGGTTTCGACATCCCGCACCAGAATGCCCAGCGAGCGGGCCGTCACGCTGCGCTGCTTCATCTTCGCCAGCTTTTCCGCGGCCCCCTTGTCGCGAATCGCCATCGCCAGCTTGTTCTGGTCGAGCAGCATTCCGGCATACCGTGCGGCACCATGGGCGATCGACGTGTCGGGCGAGAGCTCGTTGCTCAGCGTGGTCCCCCGAATGTGCTTCAGCATCTCCTGCACCATCGGCATGCGCGAACTGCCCCCCGTTGCGAGCACGGTGATGTCGAGATGCGAACTTCCCTTGCGGTGCTGGTCGACGAGTTTCTGGGTCAGTTCGCGGGTGCGCAGCAACAGATCGGCCGTCAGTTGATCAAATTGTTCCCGTTCAATCTGGTAGGTCTTGCGCTTGCCACCGTGCTGCACGATGAGGGCGGCTTTGGGACGCACCGTCAGGCTGCGCTTGCATTGTTCCACCTCGAGAGCCAGTTGCTGCTTGCTCTCGGGATCTTTGAGGGGATTCAAACCGAACTCTTTCTGAAACTGGTCGGCCACCTGCTGCATCAGCCGCTGGTTCCAGTCCATGCCCCCCAGGTACAGATCCCCGGTCGAAGCAATGATCTGCACGTCGTTGGGCAGGTACTTCACCAGGGTCAGGTCGAAGGTACCACCCCCCAGGTCGTAAACGAGAAACCGCTGTTCGTCGGTCAGGGCCGAGAACCACTGCCCCTCTTTGCCATAGACATAACACAGCGACGCCGCGACAGGTTCATTGATGATGTCGACCTGCTGCAATCCGGCGCGGTGTCCCGCCTCAATGGTGGCCCGGCGTTGCCGATCCGAGAACTGCGCCGGCACCGTGATGACCGCCCGGTCGATTTTGCCCACCAGGGGCGACGCATCCCCCAGCACCTTTTGCAGAACCCGGGTCGCCACGTCGACTGGGGTGTAGACCTTTCCCCCCAGTCGCCAGGTCTTGTCGGGATCCCCCATGTAGCGTTTGGCGTCGCGGACAACATCTTCCGGATGCAGCAGGGCACAGCGCAGCGCCTCGGTGCCGACAATCACCTCGTCGCCAGTGTCCATGACCACCGACGGAGTGGCCATTTCTCCCTCGCGATTGGGGATGGAAACCGGTTCTCCCTGATCGTTCAGATACGAGACACTGGTGTAGGTCGTTCCCAGGTCGATGCCGACGGTCTGGATGGTCTGCATGGCAAGTCAACCGCTGTGTGAGCCCCCGCAACCGGGACGGGCAGGTGCCGACCCTGTCCACCTATTGTATCACCCCCGCCGGGGGATCGCCCAGTGGCCGTCGCGATACGGCCGGCCCAGCAGGGCGGTGGCCTCGGGATCGCGGGTGACCACGCTCTCGGCCCGGTCGTATTCCAGCACCCGGCCCACCCGGGCCGCCACATTGGCCAGATGCACCAGCCCGGCCGAGAGCACTCCCGCCCGCACGTCGGCATTCAGGGTTTGATTCTCATCGCGGACGCAGGCCAGGAAGTTGTCGTGGTGGGCGACGAGGTCGGCCTGGCCGCTCATCTCGGCCACCAGCCGGTTCCGTGGGCCAAACAGCTTCCAGCCAACGGTATGCCCAATGATCAGCAGGCCATTGGTCCCGTAGAACGCCGCCCCATTTTCGTACCCTTCCTGGACATACGGGGACCAAATGCGTTGTTCGAAGATCAACTGGCGGTGTTGGCCCGGATGATCGGCCCGGGGGTACTCGAAGACGGCGTACTGCGTATCGGGGAACTGCATGTCGTCGTCGAAGAAGTACTTGCCCCCCAGGCAGGCGATGCGGGTGGGATGGGCGTCGACCCCCAGTCCCCAGACCGCCACGTCGATGTCGTGCACGCCGTCGTTGCCAATGTCTCCGCAGCCAAAGTCGTACCACCACCGCCAGACACCGGGCAGCAGGTTGGGACGGTAGGGAACCCGCGGGGCCGGGCCCAGCCAGAGGTCATAATCGAGATGCGGTGGGGGCTCGGCCGGCTGCTGCTTGCCAATCGAGCCCCGCTTCTGGCTGTTCCAGGCCTTGGCGACGAGGATCTCGCCGATCTCACCGGCTCTCAGCCGGTCGATCGCTCCCCGGACCATGGCCGTACTGCGGCTCTGGGTTCCCACCTGCAGCCGCTTGACCGAGCGTTTCACCGCCCCCTCCAGCACCTCTCCCTCGCGCAGGTTGTGGCAGCAGGGCTTCTCGACGTAGACATGCTTGCCGGCATCGAGGGCCAGCACCGCCGCCGGAACGTGCCAGTGATCGGGAGTGGCGATCCAGACCGCCTCGACGCGTCGATCGGCGAGCACCTCACGGAGATCGACCGTCTCGCGCGGGCGCGGATGACCAGCCTGGGCGACCAGCTCGGCCGCGGCGGCCCGGCGGTTGGCATCGACGTCGCAGACCCAAGCCAGCTCGACATCGGTCCGGGCGGCGAGGGCCTTCACATGCCCGGTCCCCATTCCCCCCGTGCCAATCACGGCAATCACCACCTTGCGGGGAGGTTCGTCGGCCACCGCCACGCGGGCACCCGCCAGCACGGCGAGGCCTGTCCCCGTTTCCTGCAAGAACCCACGTCGATCGAGCGCCGTCATCAGACCTCTCCCCGGGGAATACAGCAACCGTTCAAACAGCGGGCGCTTGGCGCCACGTCACGTGCCGCCGACCTGGTCAGTCACCTCGTTCACACCAGCAACACACCGCGGAAGAAAGGCCGGCCAGCGAGGGGGCCGCGGCACGACTCACTTCTTCGGCTTGGTGCTTTTGATGCCGCCGCCGGTCTTCGGCTTGTTCCCGTCTCCGGAGGCCGGAACGGGATCTCCCGCAGTGGTCCCCGTCGAGGCTCCGGTGATGTGGAAGATCGAGCCAATCGAGTGCATCGGATAGCGGATCGACCACATCTCGCGGTTGGTGGGATCGGGGGCCTTCACCTCCAGCACGATGTACTCGCCGCCGACTTCGGTGATCCGGGCAATCATCTTCGCGCGGTTCGCGTCGTCGTCGTAGGTCCGCAGCACGACCCGGCCCCCGGCGTCGTAGGCGGTCTCGACCATGTCCCCGACTTTGAGGCTGCCAAAGAACCCCCGGTTCCCCCCAATCTGGGCGGTGCTCGTCCGCGGGCTCAACCAGCCCGCCAGCCCCAGGCCTGCGAGCACGCACAGCGCTCCCCATCCCCAACGATTCCGCATGGCATTCTCCTGTGGTGAGTGGAATTCGTGATTCGCGACGCCTGTGTCAGAGAGCCCGACCCGGCGCGGTTCCAGTCGGTCCTCGTTCCCGCAACGACTTCCCCAGCCGGGGGGAAGTGGATCAACGTCCTCAATGCCCGGCCGCCTCGGCCATCTCCCCAGCGTGGTAACTCGACCGGACAAACGGTCCACTGGCAACCAGCGAAAACCCGAGGGTCCGGGCCCGGGCCCCAATCTCGTCGAACTCCTCGGGAGGCAGGTAGCGTTCGACCGGCAGGTGGGCCGGGGTCGGCTGCAGGTACTGCCCCAAGGTCAGCAGGTCGCACCCGACGCTTCGCAGATCAGCCAGCACGTCAAACAGCTCGTCGATGGTCTCTCCCAACCCCAGCATCAGACCGCTCTTGGTCTTCATGTCGGGAGCCCGCTGCTTGACCCGGGCCAGCAAGTCGAGGGTGCGCTGATACTCGGCATTGCGGCGGACGCGGTGATACAGCCGGGGGACCGTCTCGGTGTTGTGATTGAACACCTCGGGACGGGACTCGATCACGCGGTCGATGGCGGCGGCTTTCCCCAGGAAATCGGGGGTCAGCACCTCGATGGTGGCTCCTGTCC
>JBKCTR010000387.1:0-4357 GCA_046318755.1 Planctomycetaceae bacterium | reverse complement strand
CCACCGCACAAGTCCCGTGCCCATCGGCCCCCAGCAGACTGCCGCAGAGCCGTTGGGCTGCCTCCTCTTCGCTCACATCGATCGGGGGGTGCAGCAGCGTTTCATAGACCTCGGTGCCGCTGATCACCTGCTCGAAGACCGACGACCCATCGGGCAAGCGAAAGGTCTTCGATTCGCGCAGCAGATGGACCAACCGGGGAAGCCGGGGATCATCAATCGTGGCCCCTTCCCAACCAATGACAACCACATCCGCCGAGCCAAACATCCGCCGGAACTCGTCGAAGCGCCGACGGGCGGGAAAGGTCTCGGTCACCCAGTCGAGGGGCGAATTCGCGTTGACCTTCAGCGTCTCGCGGGCCCCCCAGATCACCCAGGGGAGCGACAGCAGGCCGTAGATCAGCAGCAGGCGAAACCGTCGGCGATGAATGGGAGGAAGGGTTTGAGCGTCCATGCACACAGGGGGGTCAAAGGCCGGTGACGCCGCGATCGGGCATCGCCGGGGGGTTGTTCAGGCGGCCCGCACACGAACCGGCGTCCGATCGGCGGGAGCGGGGAACGGAAGTGTCTCCGCTGGTGTCTCGCCCGACTGGGTGGGAATCCGGGCGAGGGGACCGCCGGGCATCAGGGGATACCCGGGGACTTCCCGCATGTAGGCTCGATAGGGCTCGCCGATGTAGCGCACCAGCCGCCGATCCTTCAGCCAACTGCCGACAAAGATGTAGACCGTCCAGACTCCCAGCAGCACCACCCGGTCGAGGGTGAACCGGGGATTGAACCAGATCAGTCCGAGGAAACTGAGGTAGATGGGGTGCCGCAGCCAGCGGTACAGGCTGCGGACCTCAAAGTCGCGCCGGGGAGGTGGAGCGTTCCGCACCCAGGCCCACCAGGGGGTGAACCCCGTCTGCCAGCCCAGCCCCCCCAGGTGCAGGGAATAGAACAGAGACACCCACGACCCATAGAAACCCGCCTGCACCAGCGTCCGCGGCAGACCGGTGCATTCCACCACCACCACGGGCGAGGTCTGCAAGGTGGCACTCACCAGCAGTAGCGTCCCGCAGGTGGCGACGCAGAAGAACAAACCGTAAAACGCCGGGCTGATCCAGGCCTTCAACCGGTTCCGTGTCGCGGGGTGCAGCAGCACGCTGTGCGGCAGCGCAAAGGCGAGGGCCGCGAGGGCGTTCCCCGCCAAGGCCCATCCCTGGTGTGGGGCCTCCGCCGGCAAAGGTTCGTTCGGGGGTTGGCCCGACAGAAACCAGAACAGAGGCCAGACCGTCAGAGCGAAGAGCAGGTGTGTGGCCAGCCCAGCCAGCACTCCCGCCACCCAACGCGGCCAGTCGATGTGTTTCACCAGCGCGGGTCCCACGTCAGGAACAGGGCTTGGTCGCCACGAGGCAGCCGTACCGCATCGCATGGGTGCGGTACGCCTCGAGAATCGTGTCGAACCGGTCGAGGAACAAGACTGTCTCTTGATCGACGAGCCGGGCCAGCCAGCGCACCTTGCTGCGGGCGACCCGATCCCGGCAGATCTCCCAGGTCTGGGCCACTTGGTCGGTCCAGTCGCGGGTGGTCTCGACCTGCAGCCCCGCCTCCTCCATCCAGCCCCGGTAGTCGTCGAAACTTCCCAACGACGGGCAGACAAATCCTTCGCAGACGTCGTAGACCAACTGGGCCCGTCCCGTATCCTCCAAGCCGTCCCCAGCCAGCCAGGCACAGATCGCCACCCGTCCCCCCGGCTTCAACCACCGGGACACGTTCCGGAAGAACTCGGGCTTGTCGAACAGGTGCTCGGTGCACTCAATGCTCCAGACCCGATCAAACGTTCCTTCGGAAATCTGCAGGGTCTCGGCATCTTGCCGCAGGAACCGCGTGCGTCCCGACACCCCCCGCCACCGGGCGGTGGTGCTGGCCCACGTCCTTTGCACCTGGCTGAGAGTCACTCCCGTCACCGCGCATCCCAGTTGCCGGGCCAGATGAATCGAAGAGCCCCCCATACCGCATCCCACATCCAGCACGCTCTGACCCCGCTCGATCTGGGCCAGTTCGCACAGGGTGTCGGTCAGTTGCTGGGCGGCCACCGCGGGGGATTCTTCGCCATGCCACAGCCCATGGTGAATGTGCCGGCCCCACAGCAGCCAATAAAACAGCGTGCTCAGCTCATAATGGCTGCGAATCGAACTCTTTTGAACGGTGGGGCATGAGATCATGGGGGAAGCTCCGGGGAGGGGAAACAGAGATTATTTCCGACGGGCCGGCGGAGTGGCCTCCGGCTTTGCGGCGGCCGCAGGCGCGGCACTTTCGGCCGCCTCCCCCGCCATGACGTACAAATCGCCGTGAATGGTCAGTTGGTCGGCCACACCCACCGCCCCCAGCGCCTGACTGTAAGGGGTGATGCCGAAATCGGTCTGGCGGATGCTGAAATTCCCCCGCAACCGCACGAAGCCCTGGACCGGTTCTCCCTGGGCATTGAACCGAATCTGGCGTTTCACGCCATGCAGGGTGAAGTCGCCCGTCAGTTGGTACTGCTGCGGCTGATTTCCCTGCCGGGGCAGCACCACGATCGACCCGAGATCAAACGCGGCGATCGGGAACCGGGCCACGTCGAGCACCGCCGCACTCTGCATGTTGGCCGTCACCTTGTCGGCCGTCTTCCGGTCGGTCTGGCCCCCCAACCCGACGTATTGCCGGGCGGCGGCGGTATCGGCCACAAAGGTCCGCAGGTCGAATTCGAGCCGGCCTGCCTTCTCCTTCGCCCCCAGATTCAATTGCCCCGAGCGGAGTCGTCCCTCGATGCCATGGTCATGCCCCAGTCCCGTCTTGCCGACGAACACATAGACCCTGCTCGATTGCAGCTCGATTTCCCCTGGCTGCAGCGTGCGGGGGGCCGCCGCGCCGCGTTGACCGGCCGGAGGGGCCGCCTGCTGGGCCCGGCTGAAACCGACATCCCAGACGCCGACCAACGCAGTTCCCAAACCGGCCCAAACCAGAGCCCCACTCCACCAACGACGCTTCATATTGTCGGCCATCCGTGGCAAAAATCGGCGTGTCCAGCACACGCGGCAGGAATTCGTGACAGCCACGCCTTCCTCAACAACCCCAAGGTTGTAACAGGTCTCCGAAAAACAGGACAGACGGGTCCTGATCAAAACTTGACCCGAGCGGGAGGGCCGAAATACCGGGGGACAACGCCTGCCCCCGGTCAACGCCCGCTCCGTCTCCCACCCGTGTCCCAGTCGGTCGCAATGGGACAGCCAGAACCGGCCAGCCCCCCAAACCGTGGAAAGTCCGTCAGTTTGACGAACCGTTTTCCGGGTCGTCCCCTTCGAACAGGTGGGGAAATTCGTCCCAGGCCAGTTCGCAGGCGATCTGATACTCGAGAGTTCCCGCCGCGTAGGCCGGGTCGTCCTCGTCCACAATCACCCGCTCTTCTCCGGTGTCGAGAAACTCGACGTGCAGCCGCTCGTCTTCGTCGGGAATAAAGTACTCGAGCTGCAGTTCGGTGCCATCTTCGAGTTCGACCACGAACAGATTGCTGGCTTCTTCGTCTTCCTCCCCCAGCTCGCTTGGTTCCGGACGACGGGTGATCAGCGGGTCAAACCGGTCTTGCAGGGTCAATTCCGACTCGTCGGCCTCGTGCTTCCACAGGTTCAGCTTCCCCTTCACCTCGATCGGTTGAGTCAGCGTCTGCGGATTCGTGACAATCCAGCAAAACTCCCCCACGATAAACTCCGGTCCCACGTCGGCATTCAGGTCGTGTTCCTGTGCCAAGCCCAGCACCCGCTCGGGCAGCTCGTCGATGGGGATGACATCCTGCAGGTTCACCCGCCCCAAAATCGCTCCGGTCACCAGCGACTCGGGATCGATTCCGTACCGTTCGCATTCGTCGGTGTCGACCTTGGATGAGGCGTGAATCCACAGCGGCCCCCGGTGTTCGGTGTTCCAACTGCGGTTCTCGCACCAGTCCTCCCCCGACAGCAGCAGGCTGGCCCACGGCTGGCGGACCGACAACACCGTCAAACGCTGCTTGGACATCTCGTTGCTCAATTCAGAATGCTGGGGCCAGAATGCTGGGGAACCCCGCAGCCCCGGCAACATGCCCCCGGCCCACGGCTCCCACCAATGCGTGATTCAGTTTAACCCGTGTTCCAACGTAACGGAAACGAGCGCAACGGAAACGAGGTGTGCGAAACAACGACGGCGGTCCGGGGCCAGCACCGCGCGTCGCCCCCTCTCCCACGCGACGATTCACGAAAAACAGAACCCCGGGTGACCGCGGGCGAGGGCCGAAGTTGAGGGAGAAATCGCCGGGGGGTGTCGTGCTCTGCCACCGCAACACACAGGGGATGGTTATCGATGGCGA
>JBKCTR010000386.1:0-15837 GCA_046318755.1 Planctomycetaceae bacterium | reverse complement strand
CTTTCGCACCGGTCGAGACGCACAGAATCACCACCATCAACAGGAACGTCAGAATCAATTCCAGCACGAACGACTGCCAACCCGGGCCGGCCGGCAGCGTCGCCCCCAGCGTTGTGGCGGTGGGAAACAGCAGCCGCAGGGTGGTGCTGGCCAGCAGCGCCCCGGCACATTGGCTGCCCACGTACGGCCCCAGCTGCGTGGCGGGGAACCGGCCGGCGAGCCAGAACCCGATGGTCACCGCGGGGTTGAGGTGGCAACCCGAGATGTCTCCCAGGGCGTAGATCAGCGCCAACACAATCAGACCGAACGTGAAGGCAATGCCGACGTGAGTAATCGCGCCCCCCTGCACCTCATTGATCACGATCGCCCCGGTGCCGCAGAAGACGAGGGCGAACGTTCCGAACAACTCAGCAATCAGCGCGCGACGATTCATGGGGCAGAACGGGAGATGGGGGAAGCCCGCCGGGAGGGGCGAGGTGAGGGTAGGGCCGTCTCGGACAGGCAGAGCCCCTGGTCGAGCAGGCCGCGGACACACCGGTCAATGAGGCGATAATGGATCGTGGTTCCCTCGCGGCGGGAGGCGACCACTCCCAACAGGGCCAGACGCCGTAGTTGGTTCGAGATCGCCTGGGGTTTCATCCCCAGCAACTGGCAGAGGGC
Source organism: Planctomycetaceae bacterium (assembly GCA_046318755.1). Taxonomy (GTDB): domain Bacteria; phylum Planctomycetota; class Planctomycetia; order Planctomycetales; family Planctomycetaceae; genus UBA10511. The sequence continues at coordinate 15,177 of JBKCTR010000386.1, read as the reverse complement.
ACCCACCGCCAGTTCCGGTTCCCGCACCAGGGCATGCAGCAGCCGGAGGCGGGTGTCGTTGGCCAACACCCGGAAGACCGCCGCCAGGCGGCGCGACTCGCGGCGGTCCAGCAAAGGGCGCCGGGAAACATCGTCCCGAGCCACGCAGGGATCACCCGCCCCCTGTCCACCCGCCACCTGTCCACCCGCCACCTGTCCACACGGTTTCTTCACAACGGGTCCTCGCGGCCACGACCGACCACTGCTCTTGCATTACACTAACTGGTGTAATACAGAATGCAAGCGCACTCGTGGTCCAGTTCCTTGGCCGCTTCGGCCGATCACTCCGTTCACCGCCCCCCGCCATGTCGCCCCGCAAACCCCGTGTGTTGTTCCTGTGCACTGGCAATTCGTGCCGCAGCCAGATGGCCGAGGGCTGGGCCCGGCACCTGCTGGGGGACCAGATCGAGCCCTGCTCGGCGGGGATCGAGGCGCACGGGATGAATCCGAATGCCGTGCAGGTGATGCGCGAGGCGGGGGTCGACATCACCGGCCAGTCGTCGAAGCTGGTGGGAACGCTGCTGGCGGACCCGCTCGATCTGGTGATCACAGTCTGCGGGCACGCCGACGAGCACTGCCCCGCCTGGCCGGCCGGGACGCGCGTGGTGCATGTGGGGTTCGACGACCCCCCCAAGCTGGCGAAGAGTGCCGCCACCCCCGAAGAAGGTCTGGCCCATTACCGCCGGGTGCGCGACGAAATCCGCGAGTTCGTCGCGACCCGGTTGCCATCGCTGCTGGTGGCTGCCGACTGAGGACGCCCGGTGCGGAAGCTCCGCGGGAGAGAGCGGAGGGATCAATCCCCCCGCCCGCCTCCCCTGCGCGGTCTTCCGTCTCAGCGCTGGCGCAGGCGTCTTCCCGCCAGGGTGATCGCCACACCGACTGCCGCCAGAGTCCAGGTGCCCGGTTCAGGGACCGTCGTGCTGTAGCCCTGGATGGTCGCCGGGTCGACCATGAATCGCAACCACCCGTCCAGAATCAGCGTGGTGCCGGGAACGAGGGCCGGGGTCGTCTGCCCAAGGGGGTTGCCGGGGATCGAAGCCGTGAAGGGACCGGGGGTGGTCCAACCCGCGCCGTACTGGTGAATGTGCAGCGTCTGGATGGTGCCAGGGACCACGGTTCCGCGGTAATTGATGACCCCGTTGAACATCGCGAAGCCCCCGGTCTGAACGGTGCCCGACAGATTGAACACGGGGGAGTAGACCGGGTTGCCCGCCGGCAGTCCCGCGCCATCCAGTTGGAATTCGACCTGGAACGTGTAGATCAACTCGGCGAACCCCGTGGTGCCGGGGAGCGGTTGGGTCAGCAGAATACTGCTGAAATTGAGCGCGTAGACGTTCCCCGAGGGGACGAACGAGGCCGAGATGTCGCCGCTGGCCTGGTCGGAGGTGTTGGGGTCGGTGGTCAGCGGCAGTGAGACGAGGCTGCCGTTCCACGAAGTGACCGACGGCCCGGTATTGGTGATTCCCGCCGGGGGGCCGATCGAGTTGGTGTCATTGAAGATGATGCTGGCCACCGACGAAGAGGGGGTGTTGATGCCGATGATGCCGGCTGGGGCGGCCGCAGCCCCCAGCGCCAGCACCGTGGTCAGGATCATGGCGAGGTGTCCCCGAGACAACAGCGATCGACACGGGCGGCGCAGAGGTTCGTAGGTCATGAATCAAGTCCCTGGTTGAAATCGAACGGTGAAATCGAACGGTGAAATCGAACGACTGGGGAACATCCGGGGGGAAAGGCAGGGATCCCTGCGGGTGAACGCGTCCCTGGCAACGGGTGCGGGTGGAACGCAACCGACAAGAACACTGTGCCGTGTCAGCGAGGGGGGCTTTTGCGGGTCGCCAGAATCAGCGCAGCTCCTGCGAGCGCCAGTGCCCAGGTGCCCGGCTCGGGGACCATCAGCGAGTACCCGCCAATCGTGGCCGGGTCGACCTGGAACTTGAACGATCCCTGGATCTCGAACACGGTGTTCGGCATCAACAGCGGGGTGGTTCCGACGGTGGGAGTGCCGGCCACAGTGGCCGAGAAGGGACCCGGGGTCGTCCAGAATCCGAAGTACGAGACCGAGTCCTGCAGATTGAACGCGCCCGAGATGTCGACGCCGTAGTAGTCGAGCGAACCGGAAAACGCGGCGAAGCTACCCGGGGGAGTCTGCACCGTGCCATTCAGGAAGAAGGTCGGAAACAGCGTCGCCTGGGCGGGCAGTCCCGCCGCGTCGAGCTGGTACTGCACGTTGAAGCTGAAGCTCAACAAGGCCAGACCGGTGGTCGTTGACAACGGCTGGGTCAGCAGGATGTTGCTGAAGCTGATCCCATAAGTGTTCGTGAAGGGAATGAACGTCGCCGTCAGATCCCCCTGGGCCTGGTCGGCGGTATTCGGGTCGGTGGTCAGGGCCAGCGAGATCAGCGCGCCGTTCCAGGGAGAGGTCGACGGACCGGTGTTGGTGATTCCCAAAGGGGGCCCGTTGGAATTCGTGTCGTCGAAGTTGATCGCGGCGTACGAGGTACCCGGGGTGTTGATGCCCACGATGGCCCCCTGTGCCCGCGGATGACCGACCAGAGTGATCACGCCGGTGAGCACAGCGGCCCAGACTGCGGGGCCAGCGACAATTCGGCCCAACGGCCGCGCCGAAAACATGGAGTACAACATGCGGAATCTCCTGTGCGGACGGACTCGGGACCAGTTGGCTTCCGTGCCAATAAAACGATCCTTTCATGAATCACCTGGCGCGACTGTACCTGATGGCGGGCGGAAATACAGGACCAAAATCTGCGGTGGTGGGCAGTGGACCGGCAGGCGGGACCGGTTGGGCCCCTGGCCAAGCGTGGGAACCGGGCCTGCCCAGCACAAGCGGAATTGCCGCGCGGGGGGGGAATCCGAGGGCAGCGGGCCGTGCCGGACGGGCACTCGGCAGTCGTCCGGTCGGTGAAGGGCCCGGGCCAGAAATTGACAGACACAGATGACACATCAGGGACACGGAAAACAACAGAACCGCCTGGCTAAACTGCCAGACGGTTCTGCCGTCTGATGTGGATGGGAAGTTTGGTGAGTTTCCTTGGATCGTTCTTTCAACGACAGGTGACTCGTTGAAAGAGTCAACCCTCCACGAAGTGAAGTCTACTACGACTCCGGCGGTTCGACGAGCCGAAAATGACCGAATTCGATGTTTTGTCCGGTTATGCCAAATTTTTCCGCAGTAAGCAGTAATAGGGAGGCGGCGATGAGTGTGACGCCCCCAGGCGTTCCACCGCATCGTTCCGACGTCGGTCGAATCGGTTGGTGGGAGCGAGCGCAATTTGTCCCCCGCTCGGATTCGACCGCGTCGCCGACTGGACCGGGAGTGCTCCCGGGCCGGCGCAACGCGGCGACAGATCCCCGCGGCGGCCCCAGACAAAAACAGAACCGCTTGGCACAACTGCCAAGCGGTTCTGTCGACTGATGTGGATTTGGGAATGGTGGTGAGTTTCCTTTCGTCCTGATCAAACCAAACATCTCAGTTTGCTCAGCAACGGCAATCCACTTCTTAAGTGTAATTCCACCTGACAGGCCTGTCTTCATTGGTTACACAAAAAACATCGTTATCAAACTTTCTGGTATCATCAGTCGCCTCTGCGCTGTTTGTAGCGATAATAGCGATTGCAACACGGGAGAATGCTGGATGGCATCCGCGGCCCACGCCACGACCAAAACGATTCCTGAGCCAGACTGACAACCCCATTTCGTTTTTGTGAGTGGACCAACCGGCCAAGGCCCCTCCCAGTCGCAGGAATCGCCCGATAACCGTGGGGCCAGAACCGACCTGATCTCAGACCGGGTGAGCTGGGGGATGCCCCGATGTTGTTGCCTGTCGGCCTCCCCTCTGGGAGAATCGCCGAATCGCGTCCCGATCTGTGCACAAGATCAGTGTTTCCCGGAGTCTGCCCCGGGCCTGGTTTCCGTACAACGGTGGTTGTGCGTGGTGACACGACGAGTCCGGATTCTGACCCCTGGAAACGATCCTCATGAAGTCCCGTTTTTCCCTGATCTTGGTTCTGCTGTTGGCCGTGGCTGGGTGGGGATGGTGGTCCCGTTCGACCGCGGTGCGGGCCGTGCATGCCGAGGAAACACCCCGCCGCCCACCGGCCCTGCAGCTCCCCCAACCAGACCCTCCCTTCCGGGGCAAGGTGGGGAAGACATTCGCCGACTCGGTCGCCAACTATCCCCTCCCGGTGCAAGCGCGGCCTGGCAGCCCGAATGTGCTGTTGGTGCTGCTGGATGACGTGGGCTTCGGGATGTGCTCGACGTTTGGCGGGCCGGTGCCCACCCCCCACATGGACAAGCTGGCGAAACGGGGGTTGCGCTACACCCGGTTCCACACCACCGCCCTCTGCAGCCCCACCCGGGCCGCCCTGCTGACCGGTCGCAACCACCACAGCGTGGGTTCGGGGGTGATCACCGAATGCGGGACCGGGTTCCCCGGTTACACCGGCATCATTCCCAAAAGCACCGCCATGGTCTCGCAGGTGCTGCGCGACAATGGCTACGCCACCTCCATGTTCGGCAAGTGGCACAACACCCCCGAGATGGATATCAGCCCCGCCGGTCCCTTCGACCGCTGGCCCACCGGGTTCGGCTTCGAGTACTTCTATGGGTTCAACCAGGGGGAGACACACCAATACTACCCCACGCTGTATCGCAATACCGTTCCGGTCCCCCAGCCCCGCACCCCGGGGCAGGGTTACCACTTCACCGACGACATGACCGATGAGGCCATTGGCTGGATTCGGAATGTGCGGGCGGCCAGCGACAAACCCTGGTTCTGTTACTTCAGCACCGGTGCTGTCCATGCCCCGCACCACGCCCCCGCGGAATGGCGCGAGAAATTCCGCGGGCAGTTCGCGCACGGTTGGGACAAGCAGCGCGAACTGACCCATCAGAAGCAGCTCGAACTGGGAATCATCCCCCCCGGCACGCGCCTCACTCCCCGCCCCGAACAGATTCCCGCGTGGAATTCGGTCCCTCCCGAAGCCCGGACAGTCTACGAGCGGTTGATGGAAAACTACGCCGCCTTCATGGCCCACACCGACCATCACGTGGGACGCCTGGTCGACAGTCTCGCCGCCTCGGGCGAACTCGACAACACCCTGCTGCTCTACGTCGTGGGAGACAACGGCGCCAGTGCCGAGGGAGGACTCGAGGGAACCTTCAGCGAAATTGCCAGCCTGCTGGGGTTGCAATTGGGACTCGAAAGCACGATCCGCCGGATCGACGAAATCGGTGGCCCGACCAGCGAGCCACACGTTCCCGTCGGCTGGGCCTGGGCCATGAACAGCCCCTTCCAGTGGACCAAGCAGATCGCCAGCCATTTTGGCGGGACCCGCAATCCGCTGGTGGTGCACTGGCCGCAGGGAATCCGCGCGCAGGGGGAACTGCGGACCCAGTTTCACCATGTGATCGACCTGGTCCCCACCATTCTCGAGGCCTGCCAGATCGCCGCACCCGAGACCGTCAATGGCATCCGCCAGAAACCGATCGAAGGGGTCAGCATGGTCTACTCGTTTGACGACCCCCAGGCCAAAGACCGGCGGACCACCCAATACTTCGAGATGTTCACCAACCGGGCGATTTACCGTGATGGCTGGATCGCCTGCACACGTTACGGTGTTCCCTGGGAGACCGCGGGGCGGACCGGTGATTTCCAGCAGGCTCCCTGGGAGCTGTATCACATCGACCGCGACTTCAGCCAGGCCGAGAACCTCGCGGCCAAAGAACCAGCCCGCCTCAAGGAACTGCAGGCGCTGTTCGTGGAAGAGGCTCAGAAGTACGACGTCTTCCCACTCGACTCGCGGATGGCCGAACGGTTCGATCCCCGGCTGCGGCAATCGGGCGAGCCCAAGTCGCGGTGGAGCTACTTCGGCAACCAGGTCTGGCTGCCCGAGCCGGTGGGCCCCCTGCTCTTCCCCCGGCACCACACCATCACCGCCACGCTGCAGGTGCCTCCCTCCGGTGCGGAAGGGGTGGTGACCTGCTGCGGTTCCTTCTCGGCAGGCTGGACGCTCTACGTCAAAGACAATCGCCCGGTCTTCCACTACACGTTCTTCGAGACAGCCGATGTGACCATTGCGGGTGCCGAACCGTTGCCCTCGGGGCAGGTCGAGCTGAAGACCGAGTTCCTTCCGCAGGGGGCGCCCACCGGCGCGGGAACCTTGAAGCTGTTCGTCAACGGTCGCCCCGTCGGCGAAGGGCAGCTCGCCCGGTCGGTCTTCCGTCACGGACTGGAGCCGTTCGAAGTGGGGCGCGATTCGATCACCCCGGTCGACCCGGCATACCACGACCAGGGGCAGTTCCCGTTCACCGGGAAGATCGAACGGGTCGATTTCGACATCATCCCGGCGAAGTAGCCTGTGCGAATTCGCCGTGCGCGATTTCGACAGACCCCTGTGTCAGGCGCCGGTTTCCCAGGTTGCCGCGTAGGAAACCGGTTGGATTGGCATCGTCCTGCATTTCGGCCCGCCTGTTGTCCCAAACAAGAATCTGGTTCCCATGACCGTCCCCACCCGCTGGCTGGTGTTCGTGGTTGTTGTTGGTGTGCTGTTCTCGACCAAGACCGTGGCGCACGCCCAGCAGGCGACCCCCCGGAAACTTCCCGAGCGGGCAGTGCTCGTGCCCCCCACGATCAGCGAGGAGCTGGCTCAAAAGGCGGTCTCTTTGCCGGTGCGGGTGTTTCCCCTGCCCAAGACCGATGCCGAATGGAAGACCGCGCAACACAGCCTCGATGCCGACCGTGCACAAACAGCCCGGGCGACCGCCACAGCGGTCGGGGCCACTCTCCAGGAACAGTCCATCGCCGGAGTACGCTGCTTTGAGATCACCCCCCAGACTTTGTCTGCCGCCGGGGCCAACCGTCTGTTGGTGCATGTGCATGGCGGAGCCTATGTGCTGGGGAGTGGCGAGGGGGGTCTGCTCGAGGGCATTCTCGTGGCCACCGCCTGCGGAACGCGCGTGATCTCGGTCGATTACCGCATGCCTCCCGACCATCCCTTCCCCGCGGCAGTGGATGACGCGGTCGCGGTCTGGAAAGACCTGGCGGCCCGCCACGATCGCTCCCGCATGGCCCTCTTCGGCACCTCCGCCGGGGGAGGCCTCGCCATGGCCACAGTGCTGTTTCTGAAGGAGCACAACCTGCCACGTCCCGCGGCACTGTTCCTCGGCACTCCCTGGACCGATCTCACCAAGACGGGCGACAGCTACTTCACCCATGCCGAGTTGGACAATGTGCTGGGACGGTACGAAGGGTTCCTCGAAATCTCGGCCAGGCTCTATGCCGGCAAGACCGATCTGAAGAATCCTCTGATCTCCCCCATCTATGGCGACCTCGGGGGCTTCCCCCCCACCATCCTGGTGACCGGGACCCGCGATCTCTTCCTCAGCAACACGGTGCGGGCGCATCGCAAGCTGCGGGCGGCTGGAGTGACCGCCGAACTGCATGTCTGCGAGGCCCAGTCGCATGCCGACTACCTGCGGGCGTACCCCGCCCCGGAAAGCCGCGAGATGCTCGAGGAAGTCGCCCGGTTCTTCGACCAGCACCTGCAGAAGTAACACCCCGGCACCCTCTCTGGCCGATGGATGGTCTGTTTCCGGACCTCCCCCTGCGCGAGCCCCACATTCTCTTTTTTCTTTTCCGGAACCGACATGACAGTCCCTTCGCTTCGCCAGGAGTGGCTGCTGGTGGCGTTGCTGACCGGCCTGTGGGGAACCAGCGGTTGCCAGCGTGAGCCGAGCGGCGCGGAACATGCGGCCAACGCCCGGCAGCAGGTGGCCGAGGCCCTGGCCAATTTTCACGGCAGCTCACCCGCGAATACGCCGGGTGAACCCGCCCCCGCCGAGTCAGCGACGAACGGCAACTCACCGAACAGCAACTCACCGCAGCACGACCCGGCGCGGACCAACTGGTCGCAATGGCGCGGTCCGCGGGGGGCGGGGGTGGCCGACGCCGGTTCGCCCCCCAGCACCTGGAGCCGGTCCGAGCACGTGGTCTGGTCGGCGGAACTCCCCGGCTGGGGGACCAGTTCGCCAGTGGTGCGCCACGACCAGGTCTTCGTTACCTCGCAGACGGGACAGGCCAACCAGCCGATGTTGTGGCTGCTCTGTTTCGACCGGACGACGGGGCGCGAGCTGTGGCGGCAGTCGGTCGAGCCGGGAGTGAACCAGAACACACACGAGAAATCGAACCTCGCCGTCAACACCCCGCTGGTGACCTCAGACGCGGTCTACCTCGCGTTTGGCAACGCGCAGATTGCCCGGTATTCGCGCGCGGGAGAGCGGGTCTGGCAACGCGAGTACCTGCGGGACTTTGGCGATCCGAAAATGGCGTGGGGGTATTCGATCAGCCCGGTGCTGGCGGCCAGGGCGATCGTGTTTGGCTGGGATCATCACACCGGACCGTGCTTTCTGCTGGGGCTCGATCCGCAGACGGGCCAGACCGCGTGGAGCGTCGACCGGCCAATTGGCACCGCCCACGCGACCCCCCTGCGGGTGACCAGCCACGGCCGCGAGTTGCTGCTGGTCCCCGGGAAAAACCGCCTGACCGCTTATGATGCCCCGACCCGGAAGGAACTGTGGGTCTACGGCGAGGGTTCGGGCCCGTACAACGGCGAGATCATATCGAGCCCGGTTGAGCACGAGGGGGTGGTGTACCTGCAGTTGTGGCGACAGAGCACGATCCACGCCATTCGACTCAACGCCGAGGGGGCACCGACCCCACTGTGGGTCAGCGAGCAGCCCGGCCCGGTCGAGCCCTCGCTGCTGGTGTACCAGGGGCACCTGTATTCCTGGATGGACAACGGCGTGCTGGCGTGCCTGGAAGCCGCGACGGGGCACGAAAGGTACCGCCAACGGCTGGGGGGCGAGGCGAACTCATCCCCGGTGGCGGCCGCCGGTCGGGTTTACGTGAACAACACGCTGGGACAGACCTTTGTGGTGCGGGCCGGACCCGAGTTCGACTTGCTGGCCACGAATGACCTGGGCGAACGGATCTCCGCCAGCCCGGCCCTGCTGGGGGACCAGCTTCTCATGCGCACCGATTCGCACCTGTGGCTGCTGGGAAATCCTGGGGAATGAATGACCGCGGAGTGGTGCGGTGAACAATTCCCCGGGGAAAGTGTCGAGGCACGAACGTTTGCCGTCTCCAATCACCCCGGGAGGTCGGGGATCTCGGCTGGTCCCCATGAGAGTTCGAGCCGCGGCGAGGGGACCGTTCAGGGATTCCGTCGATTGCGTTTTTGCATCGCCTTGGTGGCGGCCGGGGGGCTGAAGGCGAAGGGGTCGAAGTCGTGCCCCAATTCCTCCCGATCCATCCCTTCGGGATCGGCCCCCGATTCGTTGTATTCGTCCAGCAGGCCCCGGTAGCCCAGGGGGCCGCCGCAGTCCTCCGGAGGGCAGGCGCTGGCCCCTTCGAGGCACTTGGGGTACTTCATTTTGGGATCGATCGGACGGCGTCCCTCGAAGACGATCTCGTGCAGCCAGCAATCGCCAAAGTCGTACTCGTACTGGAATGTGAACTGGCGATTGGTCGCGGGGAGCACTTCACTCATCAGGGTGCGGGTGGAATCTTCGCAGCGATCCTCGTCGAACTGCTCTTCCAGAATGTCCGGATTCGCATAATGTTTTTTCTTGATGATGAATTCGTGCAGGTGCAGATCCTCCCAACCCATCGACCGCTGAATATGTCGGTGCAGATCGTCGAGTGTGCCGTCTTTCACCAGAATCCGCCGCCAGACCACGGGATTGGTCCGCAACAGGATGATCTTGAACTGGTAGAGCTCGCGGGTCGGGCGGGGCTTGGGAAGCCGCGCCCGCTCTTCCCGCCGCTGCTCGCGCTCGATCTCGGCCATCAGGTCCACCAAGAGCGGCTGGATCTCGACCGACAGAAACTCGGCCACCGAGTCGAGCCGCTTGGTCCCGGCGAATGGGGGCTGCTCGAGTGCGGCCTCCACCGCCAGGCTGAGGTTGACCACCTCGCCCAGGGTGAAGATGCGTTTCGCCTTGCGCAGCTTGGCCCGCAGTTTCGGCTGCAGCCCCGGAACCTGCTCGACAATCGCCAGGTCCTGTTCGGTGATTTGCAGGTCGCCAAACGGCTGTCGGCCGAGTTCCGGATCCTCCGAGACCATCTTCACCAGTTCCAGGAAGAGCTCGTCCATCCCCTCCTCTTCCCGCCCCCCGCCCTGCGACTGGCGGTGACGCGTGCCGCGGGGCGACTCGGAAGAGTCGCCGTCGACCACTCCCTGCACCCGGTCAAGCAAGGCCAGCAGCGCCCGCGACTTCGCCGGATCCGACTGCAGCACCACCTCGGCCGAGAGAAACCCGACGAATTCCAGAAACTCCGGCTTCGTCAAGGCGATCGGCTGGTTGGGCTGGCTCTCGGCCAGACGCCGGCCCAACCGGGGATCGAGGTGCTTCAGCAACGGAAGCAGGTGCGGCCGCTCGACCTCGGTCATCTGGAAGACCATCCCCGAGTGGGACGCAGACTCTTCGGGGGACGACATCCAACAGACTCCGGAGAATGAAACTCAGGCGCGGCCGCAAACCACCGGCCACCCTGACAAACGGTGATACCAGATCCGGGAAATGGGGAAAAGTGGCCGCCGCGGCCCCGCGAGACAGTCGCGCTGTCCAATCGTCCCCCAGCGCCTCATCCCCCAGCCCAGCGTGATGAAGCACCACACCCCGCCAAGGGAAGCCAATCGGGAGGGCCGACGTGTCCCCTCGCGTGCCGGTCGAACCTGGTGCCCCATCGACCGGGCCAACCACGCTTCATTCGCCGGGAGCCACCGGGGAAGCACGCAGAGGCCGCCGCACTTCGAGCCGTTCCGGCTTGCCCGGAGGTTTCGGATGCCGCAGGTCGAGCAGCAGGGTGTCGTACTCCTGCGCCTGGTCGCGCGCCACCACCAGATCGCGTACCTGGTTGGCGATGGTCTCGACCCGGTCATCCCCTGCCTGGGGAGAGAAGCCGACGGTCAACTGCACGCGCAGCGCCCGGGGCAGTCCGGGAAGGTTCCCTCCCTCGACCACCGGCCCCCCCTCGGGAAACGCCGTCTTGAGCGCCTGGCGATAGGGGGAATACGGGCCGAGCCGCAGTTTCCAGTACAGCGAGATGCTGGCAGTGGCGGTGATCCCAAACAACAGCAGCGCCGCCACCAGCCAACGGCCGCGGGCGGAAGCCCGGTGCGGGTGGTCCGAGTCGGGGTGGTCCGCGGTTGTGTCGTGCGTGAGAGAACTCATGGTCTGCCTCTTCGATTCTTCTTGGGGACGTCCCCCAGCCTGTAAGACGGAATCCCTCGCGGGGGATGACACACCATTGCCCGTTAGCGCACCTGGGCGAGTTCCCGCGCCCATTGTTCGGCGGTTCCCAAAGACTCGGGGGCGTAGTGCACAAACCGGATCAACCCTGCCCGATCGACAATGATGACCGATTCCCGGGGAGTTTCCTGTTTCGAATCGCAGGCGTCGTACTGGCGATGCACTTCGAGCTGGTTCAGGTCCGACAGCAGGGGGAAGGGCAGGCCCCCCAACCGTTCAATCGCAGCCCGATTCTCCGCCGGACGGGTCGCGGTGACCGCCATCACCACGCCCCCGGCCCGTTCGAACTCGGCCCACCGCTCCCGCAGTCCCAGCAAAACCGGTGACTGGTCCGCCCCACGCGAAGCGTCGACAAACGCCACCAGAAACTTCGACCGTCCCACGTAACGCTGCAGACGCATCAGCTTCATCGATGAGTCGTGCAGTTGGAAAACCGGGGCCTGCCGGATAAAGGCCCGCTCGGGAGCCGCGGGAGGGTCGTACTTCCGAGTCCCCTTCCAGACAACCGCTGCCACCAGCAGGCCTGCCGTCAGCGACAGCAGCCAAGAAATCCAGCGCGGCCAGCGCGATCGCACCAGCGACGTTTCGAACGAGCCAACTTCGGGGGAGGGATTGTCCATGACCGATCTACAAACCAGGAGTCCCGGGGAAGAAGCATCCCCCAGCGACAGACTCCTGAGCCTGACAAAGTGTAGTCCCCCCGGCAGATTCCGCCGACCACGCCCCACAGGGTTCGATGCCGGTACCACCGGTCGCTGGCCGACCCGTGCCCGCAGTGGCGAATGTGCCGAAGCTGCCGGGGAACGGAACCCGAGAGAGTCACCCTCCCCGCAGACGGCATGGACGCGACGCAAGCGGCGGGCTTAGACTGGCACCCGGGGGGCTGCCTGTCCCCCGTCCTCAACCACGCCGGCCCGGTTGCCATGCTGTTGCATACGCTTTCCGCCTCATCGCAATCTGCAGGTGCGCACCCCTCCCCTCCCCCCGAGATGGCCGCTGCGGCCCAGGCACGAGTGGGCCGCCGCACTGTGCTCGAGACACTCGCGGCGGCGGGTGCCCTGGCCCAGCGGTCCGCCCTGTCGGGAACCCTGTCTGCGTTTCCCTGGCTGGGGGCGTTGGCCCACGCCAGCCAGGCTCGCCCCAGCTTCGCCGCCGAGGGGGCTGTGGCCGCCACGACGGCCCGATCGCGGCACCGCTCCATTCAGGCGTGCATCCTCGTGTTTCATTACGGGGGGCCCAGCCAGTTCGAAACGTACGACCCCAAACCCCTCGCCCCAGCCCAGGTGCGGGGGGAATGGCAGACCATTCCGACGGCGGTCCCCGGGGTTTCGATTGGCGAACTGCTCCCCCGCACCGCCCAGGTGCTCGACCGGATGGCGCTGATTCGCAGCGTGCATCATCCCATGCGCAACCACAACGCGGCGGCCGCCGAGGCGCTGACAGGACGCACCCCCATCGGTGGCGATCTCGAGCTGCTGGCCGACGATTCACGCAGCTTTCCCACGCTCGGCTCGGCAGTGGGTTATGGACTGGGGGAGCACGCGGGCATTTTGCCGTATGTGGCCCTGCCGTACACGATCTACAACGTGGTGCAGTTGCCCGGGCAGACTCCCGGAATTCTGGGGGGCGCCCACGACCGCTTGCAGGTGTTTGGCGACCCGAACAACGACAACTTCCGGGTCTCGGCTCTCGAGCTTCCGGGAGGCCGCAGCGACGGCCAACTGCAGGCCCGCGACACCCTGCTGAAAACACTCGACGCCCGGTCCACACTGGGTCCGCGGATGGAAATCTGCCAGGAGCGGGCGTTGCAATTGATCTCGTCGGCCGAAATTCGGCGCGGGTTCCAGATGGCCGAAGAAACCCCGGCGCTGCGCGAGCGTTACGGCCGGCACCTGCTGGGGCAGAGCCTGCTGTTGGCCCGACGATTGGTGGAATCGGGTGTGCGGTTTGTGACGGTGTTCGACGGGATGCACAACGGGCAGGATGCCAACTGGGACAGTCACCAGACCATCTTCCCCCGCCACCGGCAGTTGATTCCTCCCGCCGACCAAGGGGTCTCGGCCCTCATTGAAGATCTCGAACAGCGCGGGCTGCTCGACTCGACGCTGGTGGTGCAGATGGGGGAGTTTGGGCGCACGCCGAAGATCAACGCGAGTGCCGGACGCGACCACTGGCCCGACTGCTACACCGTGGCCCTGGCCGGCGGCGGCGTGCAAGGGGGGGCGGTGCACGGAGCCAGCGACAAACTGGGGGCCTATCCCGACCGCGATCCGGTCTCACCCGCCGACCTGGCAGCCACCGTGTTGTGGCGATTCGGCATCGATCCCCAGCGGGAGTTCCACGACCCCACCGGCCGCCCCTGGCGGCTGTCGGACGGGCGACCACTGGAAGGGTTGTTCACGCTGTAGCGTCCCTCACCCGAGTCCGATTCCTCCCCGGCTGATCGGCCGATTGCCGTCGACCCCCCTGAGGAATCGCTGCCCCAGCAACCACCTCGCCCACCAACACTTCCCCGTAGGGGATACTTCCCTCAGCCTGGGGTTGTCGCGCACGCGACTACCCCAGGTCGTCGTCCCCATCACGATCTCTATCCTGTAGGGATTGCTTTCCACACCCCGTCTGATGAAGGGGGATCGATCATTGAGCGAGCCCACGACGAAAGGAACCACGTTCAGGGTTCGGGTTCCGCGGGGATTGCGTTCCCCGGGTAGCCGCTGTGGCGGCAACCCGAGGCTGAGAGAAGCAACCTCTGCGTAGTAGTGCGGGACCGTGTTTCAAAAACGGATCGTCCCCGTGCCCACTGCCAGATGCCCATCATCAGCCCTGAAGGGGCGTCTTTCGATCGCTCAGGGTGCAGCACCAACGGTCACATCGCGACCCGGTGTGGAACCCCGGGTCTACTTCCATTGCCCATCACTCGGCCTGCGGGGGAAGTTCGAACCGCCAGAGGTTCAGTTTCCCCTTGGTCATGATGGGGCGCGAGAGCAGTCGGGGCTGCTCGACCAGCCAGCACTCGGGACCCAGGAACAGCGAAAAGACATGACCCGGGCCCCGTTCACTGAGAGGCCGGACCTGTTGTTCGAGACGGGCCAGGCGTTCGAGGGTGGCTCCGGCATGCACCCAGCGCTGGGCCAGTGCGGGAAGGAACAGATGGCTGGGGGTGCCAGCCCGAATCTGCCGGTCGATTTCGCCCACCCAACCCAGAGGGACAATGTCGACCAGATCCACACTCCCCAGAATGGCCCCAGTCTGACGGGGGCCGGGGCGATTCCAATGGCCGAGGATTTCGGAGACGACCTGCGGGGGATGAGCGGCGAGCCGGTCGGGGTGCGGCCGCGATTCGAGGCGCGTCGCATGGATGTAAATCCGGCCGCGATAGGGGGTTTGCCAGGTGCGGTTTTCGACCGGTTTCCAGCCCAGGCACAAACCATCGGCCCACGGCTGATGCACCGACAACACGCGCACCACACGCCCCGGTCCCGGGGTGTCCGAACGTGACGCACGGCGTGACGAGGGGGGAATCATAAAGCGGGACTTCGCAGGCAGCGACGAATGCGGAAGTCGAACTTTAGGAATCCCCGTGCCGAATACCAACTGTCGACCAACACCCGGGACCCCGGCACACCGCCGTTCGCTCGTCGCACGGCAATTCACCGGGGGGGAAAATGGACCTGATGGGAGTCGAACCCATCGCGCCAATCGTGCAAAGATCGGCCGCCTCCAACGGCATTCAGGCCCGCGAATTCGGAACGCACCGTCAACCCCCCCGGGACCGACTCGTTCCAGCGGAAGCCGAGGGACTCGAAC
>JBKCTR010000385.1:0-3621 GCA_046318755.1 Planctomycetaceae bacterium | reverse complement strand
GCGTTCTACGACCGCCTCCCCGCCAAGGCGGAAGCGCTGGTCCGGAAGGATGTCTGGAATCTCAGCCGGCATTCGGCCGGGTTGTGCGTGCGGTTCACCACGGCCTCGCCGGCGATTCACTGCCGGTGGACGGTCACGTCGACCAATCTCGCGATGCCCCACATGCCCGCCACGGGAGTCAGCGGCGTCGATCTCTATGTGAAGCACCAGGGGACGTGGCGCTGGCTGGCGTGTGGGTTTCCGCGCGAGCAGACGAATCAGGCGGCACTTGTGTCGGGCCTGCCTGCCGAGGAACGGGAATACCTGTTGTATCTGCCCCTCTACAACGGGGTCTCGGAGGTCGAACTGGGGGTGGCGCGGGGGGCAACGGTGGCCGCCGCGCCGGGGTATGGAGCGGGGACGGAGAAGCCGAGGGTGTTTTGTGGCACCTCGATCACGCTGGGTGGGTGTGCCTCGCGACCCGGGATGGTGCATACGGCGATTCTGCAGCGCCGGCTGGGTCGGCCGGTGATCAATCTGGGATTTTCGGGAAATGGCCGGATGGAGGCCGAGTTGGGGCGGCTGCTGGCCGAGCTGGACCCGGCGGTCTACGTGCTGGATTGCCTGCCGAACATCAACGCCGCCGAGGTGCGTGAGCGGACCGAGCCCCTGGTGAAGATTCTGCGGGAGGCGCATCCCCAGACGCCGATCTTGCTCGTGGAAGACCGCAGCTACTCCGACAGCTTCCTCGTGGAATCGAAGCGGACGCGTAACGTGGAAAGCCGGAAGGAACTGCGGGGGGCGTTCGAGCGTCTGCAGCAGGCCGGGGTTCCCGGATTGCATTATCTGGAAGGGGAACACCTGCTGGGGGCCGACAATGAAGGGACGGTCGACAGCTCGCACCCCACCGACCTCGGGTTTGTGCGTCAAGCCGACGCGTTTGAGGCGGCCCTGCGGCCGATTCTGGGGCTAACGGCGGCAGGGACGCGCTAAGAGATAGGGCAGATCGCGGCCGTTCCGCAGCAGGACATCGGCGGTGTTGGTCGTGTTGGCTGCTGTCGCGGGTAGAAGTCGGCGGGTACACTTTCCCGGCGGGTGAATTCGTTTTCCAGACTTTCTCCGAGGTCTTGGCATGTGCCGATCTGTGTGTCGTCTCTGGCTGTGCGGCGTGTTCTGTCTGGTGTGGATGGTCTGCGGTCTCCCGGTTGCAGCCCAGGAGATCAAGGTCGAAGTGAAAAAGGTTGAGGTGAAAAAGGCGGTCGGTCGCCCCGCCCCTCAGGCCGTCATTCCCCTGCAGAAACTGGTTCCCGCCCAGAAGGAGCAGGCGGAGGACGCGGGGCAGGCGTACGAGTTGAGTAACCAGCAGACTCCGGTGAATTGCCAGGTGGTCAAGGTGATGGCGACGGGCGAATTGGAACTCAAAGCCGCATCGCTGCAGCAGGACCACGGACCCATTCCGCAGCCAGACCTGATCGAAGGCTGGTACCTGGGGCTCGCGGTGAGCGAACCGCAACGGGGGATTCAGGGGTCCCGGGTCGTGCGGGTGAAGGTCAACGAAATCCTGGAGGACGGAGGAGCACGCGTCGAAGTTGGACCAGGGGCGGCGGCTCAATTGAAGGCGGGAGAAGCCCTGATGCTGTTCCGACCGGTCAAGACCACGACGGCCAAGCTGAAGTTGCTGCCCGACATCGCCCCGCTCGACGAGGCGGCCGCCCGGGGGGACGCCGTGGCGGGGGAATCGAAATTGATTCAGTCGAAGAACAATCTCAAGCAGATTGTCCTCGCAATGCACAACTACCACGATGTCTACGGACAGTTTCCTCCCGCGGTGGTGAACGGGCCCGATGGCAAGCCCTGGCACAGTTGGCGGGTGTTGATCCTCCCCTTCCTCGACGGGAACGACGTGTACAACCGGTATCGGTTTGACGAGCCGTGGGATGGTCCCAACAACCGCAAGCTGCTGTCGCAGATGCCGAAGATCTACTCCGATCCCATCCATGGTGAAAACAAGGAGTTCTATACCCACTATGTTCTGCCAACCGGCGACGATACGATTTTCTCGGCCGACGGGATTGATATGGCCGACAAGGCGGACAAGCGCTTTATGGGAGCCGGCCGGGGAATTCGCGACGTTCTGGATGGCACTTCGAACACCATCCTGGCGGTTTCGGCGACACCCGAACAGAAGATTCCGTGGATGAAGCCGGAAGACTTCGAGGTGGGGGTGACCATTCCCGACGTGGGGAAGAAAGATTCGATTCCCACACCCTATGCGGTTGGGTCAGGCAAGGGAGGCCCCGTGGCTTTTGCGGACGGCTCGGTGCGCACGATCACCGATGCGATGACGGGAGAAGTGCTGCTGGCCCTGCTGACCCGCGCGGGAGCCGAGGTGATCGACAACGCCGCCTTCGCCGGAGGCGGAGACGAGCCCGCGGCCGGTCCACCGACCCCGGTCATTCGAATCATCAAGCAGGGAGCCGAGACCAAGGCGGTCCTGGAACTGAAGCGGTGATTCGGATTGTGAAAACTGGCAACCAGACCCGAGAGTTGCTGGAACAGCAGCGATAAGGCGAAGCCAACGGAGTGGCAGGTGCCGGGTTCTTTCCCGTGGTGAGGTGATTCGTGGGGGGAAGGTTGGTGGGAACGTTTTCCATGCGCTGCCTGCAGGTTGCGTGGACTGGATTCTTGAGCTGTCGCCCTGTCTGGGGGCTCGCGTTGGTCTGCCTGTGGGCCGCAACACTCGCCGCCGCCGACCCCCTCACGCCCGCCCACCGCGAATTCTTCGAGCAGAAGATCCGGCCGGTTCTCGTGGAGCAGTGCCAGCACTGCCACAACTCGGTCCGCCAGACGGAGGGGGGGCTGGCGCGCGATCACCGGGGGGGAGTCCACACGGGGGGAGCGGGGGGCGCAATTGTCGTCCCAGGTCAGCCTGCCCAGAGCCGGTTGATCGCCATCCTGCGGCATGAAGTTCCCGGGCTGAAGATGCCCCGCGACGGGGCCCGGCTGTCACCTGCGGTGATTGCCGACTTCGAACGCTGGATTGCCCTCGGGGCTCCTGATCCGCGTGACAACCCACCGACCGCCGGGGAACTCGACCAACAGGCGCAGTCGCGCGACATCATCACCTCCCGCCGCGGTTGGTGGAGCTTCCAGCCCGTCCAGCGCCCTGCCATACCCGAGGTTCAACAGGCCGACTGGCCGCGAACCCCGGTAGACCGTTTTCTGCTCTCCCGACTGGAGTCGGCAGGCTTGTCCCCCGCGCCCGCCGCCGACCGACTCACGCTGCTCCGCCGGCTGACGTTTGTCTTGACCGGGTTGCCGCCCACTGCTGCCCAACAGGATGCGTTCCTCGCTGATCTGGATCCAGGTGCGGAAGAACGGCTCGTTGACCGTTTGCTGGAATCGCCCCGGTTTGGTGAACGGTGGGCTCGCCACTGGATGGACGTAATGCGGTACTGCGAGTCGCACGGCAGCCAGGGGGATCCCGAGCTGGCGAATGCGTGGCGCTACCGCGACTACCTCGTGCGGGCGTTCAACGACGATCTCCCCTACGACCAGTTCGTACGCGAACAGATCGCCGGTGATCTGTTGCCCCAGCCGCGATGGAACTTGGTGGAGGGCTGGAACGAGTCGGCTCTGGGC
>JBKCTR010000384.1:0-4287 GCA_046318755.1 Planctomycetaceae bacterium | reverse complement strand
CTCCCGATGGATCACGGTCTCGATTGGGGCCGTTGCGTGGCCAACTCCGCGATCCGCACGGCCAGCCGTCGCACATGGCAGCCACTGGCTCGAAACTCCTCCACCAGGCGATCCTGTGTTCCCGCCCCCCACGCCGCAGGAGCCTGCTGAACCAGGTACTGAAACAACTGCTGGGTAAACGCCGCCGTGGCCTCGGGACTGGTCACCAGAAAATCGGCCAACTGCTGGCTCCCCAGGAACAGCACCACCTCCCCGGTGCGCGACGTGTAAGTTCCGTGCGCATCCACCGGCCGTCCCCGATCTTCCAGACGAAACCGGCCAATCGCGTCGAAGTTTTCGAGCGCGAATCCCAGCGGGTTGATCAGCGCATGGCAGGTGGCGCACGCTTCGGGCGCGGTTTGCAGCAACACCCGCTCGCGGGTTGACAACTCGGGCTTCAGCTCGGGAGGAAGCGGAGTGACTGCTTCCGGAGGAGGCTTCAGCAGTCGCCCCAAGACCCCCCGGGCCAAAAACACCCCCCGATGAATGGGAGAACTCTCATCGGTCCGAGCCAGGCGCGTCATCAGATAGGGATGCGTCACCACGCCGGCCCGTTGTTCCCCCTCGCGGACCACGGGCTGAAAATCGCTTCCGGCCGGTCGTTCCTCACCATACCAGCGAGACAACCGGTCGTTCAGCCACAGCTCCTGCGAACTGAGCAACTGCCGAAAATCACTCCCTTCCGACCAAACCACCGCATCCCAGAACAACTCCAGCGAAGTGCGCAGATCGCTCACCACGGCATCGTCGTACCCGGGGTACTGCCGGTCATCTTTGACCACCTCCATCGGCAGATCGGCTTTCAGCCAGACGAACACAAACTCCCGTAATTTGTTCCGCCCCCTGGGATCGGCCAGCATCCGCTCGGCCTGGGTCCGTCGCTGTTCCTCCGTCGCCAATTCTCCGCGTGCGGCCGCCCCGCGCAGATTTTCATCGGGAATCGAGTCCCACAGGGTCCAGGCCAATCGGGCCGCCACATCCCACGCGTCTCCCTGCGAACGAAACTCGTGGTACAGAAACTGGGGAAACTTGACGATTCGCAGCACCGCCTGCCGCACTGCCTGCTCCACATCGGCCGTGTTGGCGAAGGGGCGGTTCTCCAGAATCTCACGCTGGCTTTCGGACAGCGGGCGACGGAAGGCTCGCTCGGCAAAACGCCCGCAGAAATCGATCGCCTTCTGGCGACGGTCGGCCCCCTCTTCACTCGTTCCTGCCAATGAGTCGAGATTTGCCGCCACATAATCTGCGGTCTCAATCGCCGCGGCGGTCGTCGCCTGCTCCCATCCCTTGGAGACCGCATTCCCCCGTTCCCAACCAAAACTGCGGTCATCCGGCGGAAACGAGGTCGTACAGACAAACGACTCCGACGGCCGGGCCTGGCTCAACACGCGGGCCGGTACGATGCTCACCGACTGCTCATCCGGACGCCGCCACAACAATGTCATGCTCGAGGGTTGCGACTCGGCCTTCTTTTGTTTCGCGGAATCGTCCACTCCCTGCTTCCCCTTGGTGTACTCCACCTTCAGGGGATACGGTCGCCCGGCCAACAAGAAAATCGTTCCCCGATACTCCGTCTCGGCCCCCGACTTGACCCACGCGTCAATCAGCGGGGTCGAGTTGCCATTCAACCAAAACCGCGCGGCATGCTCGGTCCGGATCACAAACTCATACTCCCCGGTGACGGGGGCCCACAGCGCCCCCTCCCACCGGATCGAGAACTCCTGCGGCTCGGTGATCTCGGGCACCGGAGCGGCCGTTCCAAAGTCAAATGCAATCCGAGCATCGACGCGCTTGGCTACCGTCTCTTTGTCTCCCCCCAGCCGACGTCCCGGAAAATACCGCGCCTTCAGACCGGGCTCGCCACGCTCGGTCAGGGGGGGACGAAAACTCCCCACCAGGTCGGCCACGGCATTCCGGTACTGGCGAGCCGTCAGACGCGACAGTTCGACCCGCGGAGGCCGCAGCCGTTCCCGCGCCACCGGCGAATAAAACGCGGCGTGGATGTACTCGGCCACATCCCGCGCCTGCTCTTCCGTCAGACTCCCGGGATTGTCTTCGGGCATGGTGCGTTGGATCAAGCGGGCCAGTTCACCCACCGACAGATCCCCCTCCAGCGACCGTCCGCGATCGCCCCCCCCTCTCCCTGTCGGCCATGACACGAGAGGCAGACCTTCACGTAGAGCTGCTGCCCCGCGGTGGCGTCTTCCGCCAACACGGGAGAGGCCCATCCCGCCTCACCCACCACCCACAGGCCCACCACCCACAGGACCAGCAGTGCCAAACCCAGCACCCGCCACCGCTTGGCCCCCAACCGCCGCTCCGGGCCGCCGCCGGAAAACCCTGGACGATCCCTGTGACTGGTACGCAGCGAGTCTTCCGCGAGGCTCATGGCATCCCAGCGTTTCAACGGGTTCCAAAACAGTACAGATTCTGCTTGCCGCGAATGAGCAGTTTGCCATCCACCACCGCGGGGCTGGCAATGACCGAGTCTTCCAGATGATTGGTTGCCAGCAGCTCGAATTCCTTGGCGGCGCTGAACACGAACACCGTGCCATTCTCGGCCACCGCATAAATGCGACCGGCAGCCATCACGGGGGACGAATAAAACGTCCCCTCGCCCAGCCGCTTCGACCAGACCTGCTCCCCTGTCTTGCCCACGTAACAGGCAGCGACCCCCGCATCGTTCACGAAGTAAATGTGCTCGCCACGGGTCAGCATGCAGGGCACATACGGAAACAGCTTGTGAGTCTCCCACGCCATGTTGGTCTCGGTGACATCACCAGTCCCCGACAGCTTCACCGCCGCCACCTGACGGTCGCCCGGACCATTCCCTCCACTGAAGACCACCAGGCCATCAATCACCACCGGTGAACCCACCGACCGCAACTGCTTGGTGTTCGACTTCCACACCCATTTCCACGTCTCCGATCCACTCCGCAGGTCGTAGGTGGCCGCCCCGGGAGTTCCAGCGATCAGAATTTCGGGAATGCCCGCCACACGTTCCACCAGCACCGGAGTGGCATAATTCGCCCTCGTGGGGGTCCGGGCCGTCTTCCAGACCACCTCCCCCGTCTCGGCATCCAACGCAATGATCTCGGCGGTGCCATCCTGATCGTTCGAGAGAATCACCTTCCCATCCACCAGAATGGGGGAATGCCCTGCTCCATGCTGGCTGGTGAAGCTGCCCAACCGGCGCGACCACTGCGGCTCTCCATCGAGGGAGAACGCGTGGACCGAGATTTCGGTTCCATCCCAAAACGGCATCACCACGCGGCGATCATCAGCCGCCCCGGTGCACGAGGCCAGACTGCTCTTGGCATGGGTGTGGGCCGACTTTGCCGGAATTGTGCGCGCCCACAACTCTTTCCCATCGGACAGAGACAGACACCGCAGCCGGCGTTCACTGCCATCTTCATTGGCGGTTTGCAGGAAGATCCGCCCCTTCGACACGATCGGGGACGAGTTCCCCGACGCCAGAGGAACTTTCCACAGCAGGTTGTCCTGCTCACCAAACTGGACTGGTACCCCGGCATCCTCGACCGACCCGGTTCCGTTGGGCCCCCGAAAACGATTCCAGTCGGCCGCTTCGCTCGCACCAACCAGGGCACTCCACAAGAGGCAACCCACCGCAAACCGAAGAATCTGGCGGGGCATCAGTCTGTTCCTCGTTCGAAAGTGAGCGGCACAACATCCAGGGCCCGACGGAAAGCGCCTCGCGTTCCTCCGGGACCGTGGCGCGGGATGGCAATCCGCGGACACCGTTTCCGTCGTTATAAAGGCCCCTCTCACTGAAAGAAAGTCCCGGGGGATTGCGACCCCGCCAGCCAGTTGACAGAATCGCGGCACTCACCCGGCGAAAGGAGTGTCTCAGCCGACGCTTCCCCGGTTTCCCCCCCTCCAACGAAAGTCTGGCTCGATGCGTGTCGTGACGTTTGGCGAAGTGATGCTGCGATTGGCTCCCGAGGAGTTTCTGCGGCTGTCTCAGGTCTTGCCCGGGCGTCTGGAAGCCACTTTTGGGGGGGGCGAAGTGAATGTGGCGGTCTCCGTCGCCCTGCAGGGGGGCGAATCGGCCTATGCCACGGTCCTGCCCGACAATCCCCTCACCGATGCGTTCGTGTCGGAAATCCGCCGGTTGGGGGTTGATCATCGCCTGGTCCAGCGCAGCCCCAAGGGACGCTTCGGGGTCTACTTTGTCGAGACGGGTGCCAATCAGCGCGCGGGAACCGTCACCTACGACCGCGATGCCAG
>JBKCTR010000383.1:0-8275 GCA_046318755.1 Planctomycetaceae bacterium | reverse complement strand
GACGCCCACCTCGCCCAGGGAGGTTCCCTGCGCGACATTCGCCTCGCGGTCGAGGATCAGGGACTGACGGTTCCCACCACCATCTCCGTCAAGGGGTGGTTCGAGACCACCGGGGCCGAGCAGGCCCGGCACATGGAAGTGGTGCAGCGGCGGCTCGGGCAGGCGGCCGCCGTGGGGGCCATCCACGTGATCGCCGGCCCCCCCGCCGGCAAGGTCGACCACGACCTCGGAGCCCGCAATTACCGCGAACTGGTCGAGCTGGGGCTGCGCTGCGGGGTCAAGCCCGCCATGGAATTCCTCGGGTTCGTCGATGACATCAACACCATTGAAGCCGCCCTCGAAGTCGTCACCCGGGCGGGACATCCCGCCGGGTCCCTCGTGCTCGATCCGTTTCATATCTTCCGCGGTGGCGGATCTCCCGAATCGATCGCCCAGCTCTCCGCCTCGCAGATTGCCATCGTTCACTTCAACGACGCCCCCGCGCATCCCCCCCGGGCCCAGCAGCACGATCACGACCGGGTCTACCCGGGAGACGGCCACCTCGACCTGCGCAGGCAACTCGCTCTCTTGCGAGAAATCGGCTACCGCCAGTGGCTCTCGCTCGAGCTCTTCCGCCAAGACCTCTGGGCCCAAGATCCCCTGGAAGTGGCCCGGTGCGGACTCGAAAAAATGCGCCAGGTCGCCGCAGGGGTGTGAACAACCCCCTCTCCTGGAACCAACCCGGAAAACCCGATTTGCCCCGTCGGTCGGCCCAGACGTATACTAAATGGCATGAGCACCTACACTCCCACTCCGCCGTTCTACCTGGGCGTCGACGTTGGCGGCACCAACATCAAAGTGGGGGTGGTCGATGACGCCGGCCATCCTCTGGGTAAGGCCAGTCTCCCCACCGAGCCCAAACGTGGTCCCGAGGCGGGGGTCGAGACCATGGCCACCGCCGGGCAGCAGGCCCTGACTGCGGCCGGACTCACGTGGCGCGATTTGCGCGGGGTCGGGCTGGCCACCCCCGGCACCATGGACATCCCGGCGGGAATGCTGCTCGAGCCCCCCAACCTGGGCAAGCTCTGGTACCACCACCCCATTCGAGATCGGTTGGCCGCCCGGTTGGGCCTGCAAACCGTGCTGCAGAACGACGCCAACGCCGCCGCCTATGGCGAATTCTGGGCGGGCCGGGCGAAAGAGGCCCGCAGCCTCGTCTTCTGGACCCTCGGGACTGGCATCGGCTGTGGCATCATCATCGACGACATGATCCTCGAAGGGGCCCATTCCCACGGGGCCGAGTGCGGACACATCATCATTGAGATGACCAACGGCCGGCTCTGCGGCACGGGCCAGTATGGCACTCTGGAGGCCTATGCCGGTGCCAAGTCACTCATGGCCCGTTGCGAAGAGGCTCTGGCGGCCGGGCGGACCTCGACCATCGCGGACCGCATCAAATCCGGTGAGGAACTGAGCCCCAAACTCATCGCCGACTGTGCCGAGCAGGGAGACAGCCTCTGCGACGAGTTGATCCTGCAGACAGCCCGGTATCTGGGTGTGGGGACAACCACGCTGATGCACACCATCGATCCCGAAATGGTGCTGCTGGGGGGGGCGATGACCTTTGGCCGCGATGAGAATCCCGTCGGTCGCCGCTTCATCCAGGAACTCCGAGATGAGGTCCAACGCCGGGCCTTTCCCATTCCCGCCGCCAAGACGAAGATCGAGTATGCCAGTCTCGGGGGAGATGCCGGTTTCATTGGGGCGGCCGGTTGTGCCCGGCTCAAATTCGGCCGGTAAGGCCAACACCTGTGGTGACGCCCCCCGGTTGTCCGTTTCTGTGGTGGGGGCGGTGGTGAGCTGTTCGTTGTTCGAAAGGGGAAAGTCGGCCATGCGGGGCACTGTGCAACCAGCCCATTTCGGTCACGTGTCAGCCGCACCTCACCGCGGCCGACGGCCTCTGCTGCATCGCAGCCTTCCCCTGTGGCTGGCCGGGCTGATTCTGTTGGGGGCCGGTGTGCCCGCCACCCACGCCCAGGCAACCAATCCCGCGCGGGGCAACACCCCGGCGAAGGGCTCACCCCCTGCCAAACCCAAGAAGACACTCGGGTTTGAAGAGCTGCGCGGCGCTGGCAAGGCGATCGAGGGAATCTCGCGCTACACCTCGAAACACTACGAGCTCTACACCGACCTCTCGGCCGAGCAGGCCAAAGACCTGCTGCAGCGGTTGGAGACCATGCTGGGACACATCTCGAAGTACTGGGGGCGTCCCCCCCAGGGGGTCATCGAGATGTATGTGGTCCACGACCTCAAACAATGGCCTCCCGGGGCGATTCAGGCCGAGGGGCTGGCCCATATCGAGGCGGGGGCGGGAGTCACGCTGGGCAAAACCATCTCCGACGGCAACACCTTTCTTTCGAAGGCGGTGGTCTACGCCGTGGCCGATGCCGGTGTCCCCCAACATGAGGCGGTGCACGCCTACTGCGTCCATGCGTTTGGCCGGACCGGTCCGGTCTGGTACGCCGAGGGGATGGCCGAGATGGGCAACTACTGGCAGGGAGAGTCGCGGGCCGTCAACGCCAAGCCCGAAGTGATCGACTACCTGCGTCGGGCTCCCCGGGTCGATTTCGGAGAGATTGTGCATGCCGAGCAGAAGACGGGAGACTCGTGGCAGAATTACGCCTGGAGGTGGGCGTTGTGCCACCTGCTGGCGAACAATCCCAACTATTCCCCGCGGTTCCGTCCCCTGGGGGTCGCGCTGCTCTCGGGGCAAAAGACCAGTTTCGACGCCGTCTACGGCCCGATGCAGGACGAAGTGGTGTTCGAGTACCGGCAGTTTCTGTCGCAATTGGCCCCCGGGCTGCGCGTGGATCTGACCGCCTGGGACTGGAAGTCGAAGTTCAAGGCGCTGACTGGCGGTACCAAGGTGAAGGCCCGAATTGAAGCCAACCGCGGTTGGCAACCGGCGCGGGTTTTGGTGAACGAGGGACAGACCCTTGCCTGGGAAACCGAGGGAACCTGGAAACTCGACGACTCGGCCAACGATCTGACCGCCGCCGGAGAACCGGGGGGCCGGGGAGGCCTGGAAGGGGTCTTGCTGTTTCACGACGCAGGGGAATACCGCCTGGGGGAACCGTTCTTTCTGGGAGCGCAGGGAACCTGGACGGCACCGGCCAGCGCCCGGCTGTACCTGCGTTGTCGGGATGACTGGGCGAAACTGGCGGACCACAAGGGGGCCATCACCGTGCGGCTCGAGTTGGCCGGGGACGGAGAACGTCACCTGGCTCCACCTGCCCCGGGCGATTCCGATCCCGAGACAGACAGACCCACCCCGGACAAGCGGTAGACAGGATTGTGTTCCCCCAACCCTTCCCCCGGCACCGCTTCTGGGAGTGGGTGATGGATCGAGCGAAGAACGCGCGAAGTCGCGGGAACTCACCCACCTCAGATCGGCTGTGGATGCTTGGCAGAGCAAGAGTCGCTAGGATTGGTGTGAAGACACACCCAGGAGCTGGATTGCGATGAGTGAAGAGAATCGTCCCGAGGGGTCGGGCAAGGGCTACCACGAAGAGGTCCAACATTCCCCCGCCACCGCCCGCATTCCCGAGAAGGTGAGCCCGGGGGTGTTCAGCACAGGGACGATCGTGATGCATGGGCCTCACGAGTTTGTGATCGACTTCCTGCAGAGCCTGGCCCATCCCCGCCGCGTTGCCGCCCGGGTGGTGCTGCCCCCCACCGTCATTCCCCCGTTTCTGGGGGCGATGCAAGACAACTTCGCGAAATACACGCAGATGTTTGGGCCGCTGCCGCGCATGCCGCAGCCCCGTCCCGCCACCCCCCCGCGCGAAGGTGGCGAGGTAGAAGCGGGTGGCAAGCCCGCCCCGGGGCCCTCCCCTGGGGCCGGCCCGGAGGCGGCGACTCCCTTCCCCCTGAACCAGCCCGATCCCACACCCCCCAAACCCGCGACCCCGGCCCCCATGCCGATCTCCGAGGTCTACGAACACCTCAAGCTCCCCGACGAAATGCTGTCGGGGGTTTATGCCAACACGGTGGTGATCAGCCACACGGGGGCCGAGTTTTGCTTCGACTTCATCACCAGCTTCTTTCCCCGCTCGGCCGTGGCGGCCCGCATCTACATGGCCTGCCCGCACGTCGTGGAGTTCAGTGAGTCTCTCACCCGCTCGTGGGAACAATTCCGCAGCCGGCAACGGTAGGCATTTTCCCGCAACGCCTGTCGGTTCGAGGGGGACGAGACAGGAACCAGGCCGCGGATCGCTCGTCACGTCTCAGCCCCCCCTTCGATGCAGCCCCCTCCCGAACTCACCCGCGATGAGCCTCTGACTTGGTCGCGGGGGCGCGGGACCGATGTCTGGCAAATGTTCCTGGCCTGCCGCGACGGCGATCTGCATCGTGTGCAGCGGCTGGTGGCCCACGATGCCGGATTGGTCCGCTGCCAATGGCAGTACCGCACGCCGTTGTATTTCGCGGTCCGGGAAAACCGCGCCGACATCGCCGCCTTCCTGCTCGATCACGGTGCCGATCCCCTGGGACTGGCGGTGAACGACACGCTGTTGCAGATCTGCCAGGATCGCGGCTCTGGCGAACTCGAGCGATTGCTGCGGGAACGTTACGCCCGCCTGCAGGGAGCGACCGATGCGGGTGAGCCCGTCGCGGCCGCCATCCGCGCGCACGACCACGCGTCCGTCGCGCAACGGCTCGATGAGAATCCCGCCCTGTTGCACACCGGAGACGCCCGGTCGAACCAGCCGATTCACTGGGCCACCATGACCCGCCAGCCCGTGCTGGTCGATCTGCTGCTGGCGCGGGGTGCCAATCTCGAGGCCCGGCGGGCCGACGGTGCCCGCCCCATTCACCTCGTCAACGGCGATTATCACTTTCGCGGCCGCCGCGATGTGCCGGCCGACTGGCCCGTCTCAGCCGCGCAGATGCTCGACCATCTGCTGGAACGGGGCGCCCAGTGCGATCTGGGAGTTGCCTGCCACCGGGGCGACTTGCCCCGCGTGCGGGAGATTCTGGCTGCGGATCCGGGGGCCGCCAACCGTCTGCCCGATTACGTCACCTATTACCTCGGCTCGGGCGCCCCCCTCAAGAACGCCGCCCAGCAGGGGCACCTCGAGATTGTGCAACTGCTGCTCGACCACGGAGCCGACCCCAACCTGCGCGAAGAAGAAATCGCCCCCAGGGGACACGCGCTGTACGCCGCGGCGGCGAACGGCCATCTCGCCATCGCCCAACTGCTGTTGGAACATGGCGCGTATCCCAACCCCGAAGTCGAAAGTTCGGCCGACGCCCTCACGATGGCGATCGATCGCGGAGACACCGCGATGGTCAACCTGCTCTGCCGTTATGGCGCCTCACGCCGGCTGGCGATCCTGGGATACTACGGCGATGTGCGGGTCGCGGCGGCGGTGCTGGCGGCCAATCCCCGACTCGCCGACGATCCGGAAGCACTCGCGAACGCCGCCGGCGAGGGTCAGCTCGATTTCGTGCGGCTGCTGTTGAAATACGAACCGACGCTCCCCCGGCAACTCACGTTTCCCCCGTGGTCTCCCGCCGGGCAGTCGGCCCAGATCAACGAACTGCTGTTCGCGCACGGGCTCGATCCCAACGCCACCGACTGGTTGGGGATCACGGCACTGCACCGCTTCGCCGGCGGGGGCCACCTCGACTGGGCCCGGCAGTGGGTCGCGCGGGGCGCGCAGCTCGATCCGCGTGATGAAGATCTCTGCTCGCGGCCGTTGGGCTGGGCCGCGAAATTCGGCCGGCTCGAACTGGTCCGCTGGCTGCTGGAGGCCGGTTCCCCCGCCCGGCACCCAGACGATCCCGCCTGGGCGACCCCCCTCGCCTGGGCCGAACGACGTGGCCATGCCGAGATCGCACAGTTACTCCGCGACCAGGGGGGGTGATTCGGCGCGACGGGATGTCCACTCGGCTGGGAATCTCCCTCGCGTTGTCTCGGCTAAGGAGTGAGTTCCAGGGACCGAATCACCGCTTCAAACAATGGCAGGTGGGTCTCGAAACTGTCGGAAGTGGCTTGGCCCGAGAAGATCACAACTCGCGGGCCAGCCGGGACAAAGTACTTCAATTGCCTGTTCGGATTGCCGGGCAGGTTTTGGGTCATCAGCATCCGCTGGACCTGTCGGCCCTTGAGGGCGATCTCCGTCATCTCTTCGACCGTTCCGCTCTTGAGGTAGGAATCGCGCGAGGCCTGGACCACGTCGGTGATGGTCTTGCCATCGGGCAGCTTGAGAATCGCCACTTTGATGTTGGGAAACAGCTCTGCTTCGGTGGCCTTTGCATGGAGCGCCACGACCGGATCGGGTTTGACGACCCAGTCTTTGGGAAGCCTGAGTGTGAAGACCTTCCCATCGAAGTTCTCGCCGCCGATGAGCAAGTCTGGTTTGGATGCCGACTCGGCCTGGGGTGTGACCGTTTCTGTTGTGACCGGTGTTGTTGCGGTCGACGATGGTTTGGGTGATTGAGCCGTGGGTGTCGATGCGCCACACCCGACGATGAACGGGATACAGAAGACGAAGAATTGGGTGGCTGACTTCATGTGGAATCCGTGTGGTTCCGAATGTTCCCGAGCGTGTGTGCGGGCGAATCGACGGCCGGTGTCGGCCACGTGTCGTCCCGCGGCTGGTCCCCGGCAACGATTCGCCCCAGGGGGAACCAGCGAATACGACCTTACCAGAACCCGGTGTTCCGAGACACCCTCCAGCCGGCGCTGCTTGGGTTCAAACGGGCCACCGAGTGAGACAACGCCTCGGCCCCCGTTTGCCTGCCGACACTCCCACGGGGCCACGATCCCAAGACAACCGTTCGAATGGATCCGGTAACAGCGCCGCGGGAGGGCGAGGCTCCGTCCGAGCCGTTCCGCTGGGCGCGGATGTTCGAACAACGAACCAACGGGCCGAGAACAACCCTGAATCAACCCAGCCCTCCGTCCCACTGGACATCCACCCGAGCAGACCATCCGCCTGGGCCCAGAGACAAGATGGCGGGGGGGCGGACCTCTGTGTCCGCTCCGCTGGGCATTCATCCGAAGACCGCCGCACCCATGGGCAGAGAACACACCCGGACTGGAAAGCCCCACGATCGGTTCATGTCATATGACATCCTCCCACCAACACCTTCCCTCAGCTCCATGTCCTGAAGGGACATTCTTTCATAGCCCAGGGTTCGTGCGCAGCACTACCCTGGGTTGCGAGGACAACCCGATCGGTTCATCCCTGAAGGGGATGGCTTCAGGCGTGCCACCGGGATGAGATGCAGGCGGAATTCGATCATGTCGTGGTGTGCGCAGACCGATCGACGAGACCGGTTTCCGGAATTCCCACGTCAGCGAACCCGGTTGGGGTTCAGGATGTTTCGGGATGGCCCCGACCTGGGATCGCCGCTGAGCGGCGAACGCTGGGCGTTCGAAGAGTTCCCCTTCAAGGAACGACACTGGCCAATGTTGTTGCGCGGTCGACCTCGCGATCTTTTTGTGTTGCATCACAAGGGATTTTTCCGGTCCAAACTCCTTCGCTACCCATCGGTGCGAGTATCCTCGGATGAACCCCCAGCGGAGCGGACACAGAGGTCCGCCCCCCCGCGGCGCTGGTTCTGGACCCTTGCCGCGGGATGTCTGTGTGTGAGCGGATTGGGATTTCCGGTCCACGCGGTTGGGCTGCCCAGCGGGGCGGGGGTCCTCGGATGAACGCCCAGTGGGCGGACACAGAGGTCCGCGCTCCCGTGGCGCTGGTTCCGGCGCCCCACGGCATCTCCCCGCCCGAAAAATTTCCGGCTCTCCGCAACCCCCGTTCTCCAGACAACTTGCGACACGGAAGCCCCCTCCCCCCCGCGCCCCATCTGGGAATCGTTCGATTTTCTTGTTGCACACCATGTGTCTACTGTTATTGTTATCACAACGAACACCAGTACACTCACTCCGGAGCACACCATGTCCCGCTACACCCGGGCCCTCCGCAAGCAGGCCCGTGCCCAAGCCCAGATTCACCAGAAAGACACGACAAACACCGAGCCGATCGGCCTGCTCGACGAGGCCGAGACGACCTCCGTCGACGCGGCAACCGACGTGGCCGGCAGCGATTTTGACCCGGGAACCGCCTGGACACCGGCTGAGCGCGAGGCAGACTCCCTGCCAACCCAGGTCCAGGCCCTCGCCCCGGTGGCCAAACCGGGTTTGATGTCCCCCGCCCGTCGGGTCCTCCCCGGCCGGGATCTGGCTCCCGAAACCCGCCCCGGACACCGCAAACAGCCACACAACGAG
>JBKCTR010000382.1:0-2044 GCA_046318755.1 Planctomycetaceae bacterium | reverse complement strand
GCGGAAGGCATCGGGCTGCATGGTGATCACGAACGTCACCTCGAACCGGCGGGCAAGATGGACCAATGCCTCGACCACCTGCTGGAAGTTCCGTTCGCTGTCGCAGCGCAGGTGCAGGTTCGCCTGGTCGATCACCACCATCCGGACACTGGGGCGGTGCTTCAGGACCCCAAAACATCCCCCAGGATCTTGTTGCTGGCGAGATGGACTTGGGGAACTCCCTTGTTGCCCCAGAACTGGCGGGCCAGCGGCAGGCCGATGTCGTCGGTCAACTCGAACAGCATCTCGCTGGCGCGATAAACCCGGTCGACATCCCCCCCGGCAGCCGCGATGTCGGGGATGACCTTGCGGGCGAAGTCGTCCCGGCCGTTGAACACCACCACATCCCCCGCCGGCGGGGCCTGATCGGGGCCGCAGCCGGGGAAGGGAGTGCCGGAGGTGACCCGGGCGATCCAGTCGGCCATGAGGGTCGACTTGCCCGCCCCGGCCTCCCCCACGACCACAACCACATCCCCCGCCCGAACCTGGTCGGGCCAGAGCCAGCCGTTGTTTGCGTGATGGAGGGGGGCGAACTGGTTGAGGTGGTTGCCGAACTTGCGATCGGGGTAATAGGGGAGTTTCTCGGGGATCAGCCAACACCCCGGGGGAGGGGTCCGCTTGGGCTCGGCCGCCCCGGTCTCCCCCACGTCTTGCGAACGGGGTTCCACCTCGAATTCAGGAGCGGGGACAGCAGTTTCGAACGACGGGTGATCAGACATGATCGCAGTTCTCGCTAAAAATGTACATAAGTACATAAATTGAGATGGTATATCGATGCCATTGGTGTACATGGCAATGTCGGCTATCAGTATTTTGTACAGTTTTTGAGAATTGACGGAAGTCGCTTTAGAGCCGAAGGTTATGGCGTTTTTCCGGAAATCAAAGACCAAGGGTGGCCGAAGATTTACGGATTTTTAGATGACTTCCATATTAGCGCATCCGGAGTCGAGAGAGACAGCATTGTTCCGGCGGAGCCGGAAATCGATTTTTGTTAGGGCGGCGGCGGTGAAGGGTGGTGGGGCGAAAGTCTGTCAGGAGATTGCAGGATTGCGTCGCGAGGGTTCGCGGCGGGGATGCTGTTCCCTTCCCGACGCGCCCGTCGAAACAATTGGGTCAAAGTCAAGTCGCCTGGCCATGTGGACACATATTCCAGATCGGATTTCAGACATCTGGCTTATGGACGTTGGATGGGCAGGTCGGTTTTACATGGTCATTTCCAGCTGGTACTCTACGGCGACCTCTTGCATGGGCTTGGGACAAAATGACGGCGAATCGCGACCTCAGAACATCCGCAGAGGCCCAGGCAGAAGTTCATGCCGAACGACCTGACGCGAAGGCTGATCGCGAAGGTCAGCAGATTGCTGATTTGGAGTTAAATCTCCGTACGCAAGTGACGAAATGGCAGAGCAAACTCTTGGATCTCGGGAATCGTAATCCACTGATCCACTGCTCCTTTAATGCCACTCGCGGTGTGATTGAACTGGTCATTCCGGATTCGGAAACAATTTGGAGACGGTTGGCGAGCGAAGGCACCGCAGGCTCGGGCTCCATGAGGTTTCCGTGGCGACGAGACTTGGTTCCCCCACCTCCGGAATTCGTGTCCGAAGTCGAAACTGTACCAAGTAGCGAATCGAGCGAACGGAAGAAAAAAGAATGGAATCCTTCACTGGATGATTGTCGCATTTCGCGAAAGTTTGGTGAACACGATCTACTGACGCCGTTGGGCGACCGCGCCCTCGATCGCAGACTCAGAACGCTGGACAGCTACGCTCGTTTATCCCTCTCAGAGCAGGGAGTCCATTCCCTTTACGTCGCGTTCGGGTTTCTGAAGTGGTTCGAAACGGTCAATAGCGAGGTTGAGCATCTGTCGCCTCTGATGCTCGTCCCCATGTCGCTCTCACGAGACTCAGCCGACGCGCCGTGGGAACTGATTGAGGCGGAAGATGATGCCATCGACAACCTTTGCCTGCGAGAGCGCCTCAAGCAGGATTTCGGAATGGTGCTG
>JBKCTR010000381.1:0-12075 GCA_046318755.1 Planctomycetaceae bacterium | reverse complement strand
GGAGTTGTACACTCTGTAAAAGAAAAAACGGACCGGTTGTGGTTTCCAGTCCACAACCGGTCCGTTCGACGACCACCTTCCCGCGGCCGTAGCTCATCCATCAGCAGCCCGAGGCCCCCCGAGGAGTAAGCCGCAGGTCTCTTTGCTGGAAGAATCCACCGTCTTGCGATCCGCCGGGACCAACTCGATTCCTGGAATCGACGCTTTAGGGGGGGCCAACGGGGCTTGCCGGATTACTGGGCGGTGAAGCTGGTGCTGGTGTTGGTGAAGACATCCCGGACGCTGCCGCCCAGCGTCCCCACGGCCGCGACAGCCACCACGGCGATCAGAGCCACCATCAGGCCGTATTCGACCATGGTGGCTCCCTCTTCACGATTCAGAAAACGACGGGTGGCGGCGATGAACTGCGACATGACTCAAACTCCTGGAAAACAAGGGCCAAACAAGGAAGGAAGGGAAGGTGAGCCCGCCTCAATCAAGGCAGGTCTGTCGATTGGAGAAACCATCCGCGGCATATCCCGACAGGCGTCACTCAGCCCATCGGGGCCGGGGACCGCGTCGCACAATTACTGGGCGGTGAAGCTGGTGCTGGTGTTGGTGAAGACATCCCGGACGCTGCCGCCCAGGGTCCCCACGGCCGCGACAGCCACCACGGCGATCAGAGCAACCATCAGGCCGTATTCGACCATGGTGGCCCCCTCTTCACGATTCAGAAAACGACGGGTGGCGGCGATGAACTGCGACATGACCAAACTCCTGGGAAGGTGAATCTTGCCGTTGAAAGTACGGACCGGGAGCGTGGAAGCGACTCCCGGGGAGGCCTGCCCGCAGATGATGTCGACTGGAACAACCAGGACTGCGGCGAAGCCGGGCAGACGACTCTCAACGGCATCGAGTCGTCGCTGCGAAACTTGTTTTCGTATCCGACAGGTTTGTATCGGGTACGACGTGAGTGGTCGAAAAGAAACCGGGAATCCGCCAGACAAAACTCAGGTTTTACCTGATTTTATTTTGCGAACTTGGAGCTCTTTGGGGAGCTTCCTCCACCACACGCAGGGAGTTGCACACTCTGTAAAAGAAAAAACGGACCGGTTGTGGTTTCCAGTCCACAACCGGTCCGTTCGACGACCACCTTCCCGCGGAGGTGCCTTAGTCGTCAGAACCAAAGAACCCGGTCCACGCCAGCTCGATCTGCTCCAGCGACAGTTGGAAGGGAACAGCATTGAAGCGACAGATGTCTCGTACTCGCTCAATCAGGTCGCGCGAGTCACTGCAGCGCATTTCACGATGTTCACTGATGTATCGTTCTAGCATACGTTCGATCAGGCCGGGTGGAACCGAGACTCCCAAACGCCGGGCATAGCTCTCGAAGATCCGCGCATATTGCTGTGGCGTGGGAGCCGTGAGATTCAGTCGATAGCCCATCCGCCTGAGGAAGGCCGGATCAGTCACATCCCGGGGGGAGAGATTTGTCGCGAACAACAGCATCTGGCGGACGGGCACACAGATCTTTTGGCCGGTCTGCAGCGTCAGGTAATCAATCTGATACTCCATGGGGATAATCCAGCGGTTCAGCATTTGGGCAGGCTGGACCTGTTGTCGTCCGAAGTCGTCGATGAGCAAAACCCCTCCATTGGCTTTCAACTGGATGGGGGCTTCATAGAAGCGAAGGGTGGGACTGAACGTCAGATCGAGATCCTGCAGTCTCAGTTCGCCCCCGGCGACCAGCAGCGGAGGGCGCACCAGAATCCAGCGGGCGTCAACTTGGCCAGGCGCTGGTCCGGGCTGAATCTCATGAACTTGAGGGTCATAGATCCGGACCACCTGGTTTTCGACGACGAAGCAGTGCGGGACCCAGACGGCCGTGTGGAGCGCGTTGCGCAGGGCGAGACAGAGTGCAGTTTTTCCATTGCCGGCTGGACCGTGCACAAACAGGCTGCGATTTCCCGTCACCGCCAAGCCCGCCAGCATCCGGGCCTCGTCCAACATGGTCAGGTGTGACAGGGATTCGGCGACCTGCTGCGGATCGACAACCGGGCGGCTGTTGGCCTGTTGCACCACCGACTGGTTATAGGCTTCCAGGGAAACGGGAGCCGGTCCCAAATAGCCAGAGATTTCCAGCGCGCGGACGGCGCGGTCGCGGCCCTTTTGGGACAGGGAATATCGGTAACACAGAGGGCCTGAGCTTCCGAGAACCTCGACCAGAGCCTCACGCCGCAACTCCTCGAGCAATTCCCCGACCACCGGAATCGGCAGGTGCAGTTTCTGGGCTGTCGTTTCGGTGGAGAATTGTGACGAAACATACCCCAGTTTCAGAATCAATCCTTGGATCATCTCCCGATCAATCCCGGTCTCGCGTGCGTTGCCGGGGGCGGGTGGCGGGAGGAAATGTGCGTGAGTCTCAGTTGTCGCCATGGCTTTTCTTCAGGGCCGGTCACAGGGAAGTCCACAGACCTCGGACAATCTGCCGCCGCATGTTCCGCGATGCATGACAACTGGTCAACCAAACGTGCCGTCTTACCGATGGAAATTGCCAAATGTCCTCGAACACCGGTGCCGTTGATCCAGTGGACTGCGATGACGCAGCAGCTCCTGGTGTGGCATCGGAACTCTTCAGGGCACCACGTGGGAAACCCCATTTGGAGGCTTCCCCGGCTCCGATCACGAAGCAGTCCGCGAATTGCAGACACGACCCGCACGACTCTGTGCCGAATGCCTCAGATCTCACTCCGTCGCACCAACCATGAAACGGAGGCGACTGGAAATCCGTGTGGAGTGTCGCCAAGCGAAAACAACTCCCCAAGAAAACATCCCGCCCGGGCGAGCTGACGACATTGATTGCTCACTTGGGTGGATACAACAATCGTGCCACCGAACCCCCACCCGGCTCCCAGACAATCTGGGTCGGTATGGGACACATGGTCGACTTCACGATCGCCTGGGAATCGTTCGGTCCGGAGTCGTCGTGGGTTGTGTCTCCATGACAGGGCGCTCGACCCTCGGCTCATGGCTGGCCCACCGATCGGGGTGGGTCGTGCCCAGGAGCGCTCGGTTGGCGCGCGAAACGGCCCGGGTTTGGCACCGGGCCGTCGCGACGAACCTCCCTCTTTGTCGGTCCCGTGGACGCAACGAGGTCGTCTTCGCTGAGGTGTTGTGCGTCGCAGGCTGGAAGCCTACCCCGCGGCCGGGGGCCGAGAGAGGGGACAAGAGAGAGTGAAAGACGAGGGATGGCCATTTTCCCCCTCACCCCGGCCGTCTCCCGCGGCGACGCGGGTTTTGTTCACCGGACGTCGTTTCGCGGGAGAAGATGTCACGCGCCGTGGGATAGGCTCTCAGCCTGTCCGTGAAATGATACTTCTGCTGCGGTTGGCAGTGCCTGCTGACAGGTGCCGCGCGGATTTGTTTGGGGGGATCTCGAAGGTTGGTCCGATCACTCGCATGATCCCGAACGCCGTGTAGCCAACTCCTTCAGAGTTGAGTCGTGTAGGGGGATCGGCCACCCGGGGTAGACACGTGCCGTGCCAACCCCGGGCGATGGTAGACAAGTCCTTCAGACTTGTTCCGGCCCTGGACGAATTCCGCTGGGCCAGGCCCAATTTGGGTTCCATCCTGGGCTGGACGACCGGTTCCTGCCAACGTCCCGACGACCCACGGTTGTTGAGGTGACAAAGCACTCGAGCCATTGCGTGGCTGCGGTCGGGTCTGCCGCCATTGCCGCCAGCCAGCCCCCCAGAAACCACTCAGTCGCGCTGTTTCTCGGCCAGCGACTCGTAGTATCTCCGCACCAGCTCTTCGTACTTGGGCAGATAGCGCTCGTTGAACGACTTCTGCAGCGCCTCGCGCACATTGGGAGGCAAGTGACCCCAGACATCATTGGCGACCGCGCGGCGCCGCGCCTCTTCAGCGGCCTTCTGCTGGGCCGGGTCGAGCTTTTCCTGGGCATCCTGCGGACTCTCACTCCGCTCGCCCGGCTGCTGCTGTCCGGGCTGGGGCTGCTGTTGCGCCAGTTGGCGATTGCGGTTCTGCTGCCGTTGCCGCCGGCTCCCCGACTGTCGCTGCTGTTGCTGCCGCTGTCGTTGCTGACGTTGTTGCTGCGACCGGCTCTGCCGCTGCTGTTGATTCCGTTGCTGATTCTGCTGCTGTTGTTGTTGTTGTTGTTGGTGTTGGTTCTGCTGCTGTTGGTTTTGGCTCTGCGACTGCGACGGCGGGGGGGGTTGCTGCAGCAGATCGAGAATCTTCTGCAGCTCATCGGCCGCCTGGTTTTGCAGCTTCCGGGTGTCGTCGCCGGTGTCCGACTGAGTCAGCCGGTCTTTGGCCGTCCGCATCTTCTCAATCGCCTGCTCCAGTCGGTCCCGAGCCTCGGCCAGCGGAGGACGACGGTTGGGATCGATCTGCTCGGCCAGGTCGTCCTCGGTCAATTCCTCGTCTGCCCCCCGCGACGCGGGGGGCGACGCCGGCTGACCGGCGGCCGATGAACCGGCGTCCCCCTCGGGAACCGGGACTTCGTCGTCAGACGACGTGGAAGACTCCGCCGGTTCCGCCACTTCCGGAACCAGTTTGTCGGAAGGTTCTGACGAAGCGGGGGTCTCGGGCAGGGGAGTCTCGGTGGGGGGAGTGTCCTGGACCGCCTCGGCGGTGCTCGGTCCGATCACACCGGGGCCGCTGGGGTTGAAACCCGCGGCCGTCAGACACAGCCCCAACCACGCCAGCCCACCCCACCGCAATCCGCGGGAGACGAACGCACGCCAAGCGAAGGACTTAGTCAACATCGGGTAGATCCTCGGGGGTGGCCGGCTTCTCGGGTTGGGGCGCGGGCTGGTTTTCCGGCAGGAATCCGGGCTCCTCGTCAGGCTCTTTCGCCGGGCGCTTCTTCTTCGGCTCGCCAATGATCATGTCGGGATCATCCGCGTCCATCGCCTCCGCGTCATCATCCCCTTCGGCATCACTGTCGTCCGGCTCATCCTGTTCAGCCAGCATTTCCGACAGCTCCCGCGCCAGGTCGGCCAGTTCTTCCTGGTCGACCTGAAGGGCCCGCAAGTCGGCCTGATCCGACTCGGTCCAGTCGCGCCCCGGCTGCGTCCGCTGCGCGTCGAGTTCCGCCGTGCGCGACTGCATCTCACGCTGCAGGTTCACCAGGATCCGGAACTGGGCGATGGTGGGGACCATCTCTCCCTGGGGTGGCCCCCCCGCATCCTCTTCCCCCTCTCCCTGCTGCTGCTGTTGCTGTTCCGGCTGACCCTGCTTCGCCTGTTGCCGGGCGTTAATCGCCTCGACCATGTCGACGAAACGCTGCCGGGCGGCGATCTGCAGGGTCTGAGTGGGGGAGTCGACCTCTTTCCGGGCGATCTGTTCGGCTGCTTTTTGCATCTGCCGTGCCGCTCCCCGCAGCGACAGGGCATACACCTTGGCCGGGGACAGTTTCTCGGCCAGACTCTCTGTCTCCAATCCCAGGCCCCGCTGCAGCTCCCCCAGTTGCTTCAGCGACTGATTCTGCGAACGGCTCCATTTCCCCGCGGCGGCGTGGGCGGCCGACAGACGCTGCGATTCGTCAATCGCCGCCTGCTGCCTGCCAATCATCAACTGCAGATCGGCCAGGCTCTTTTCGACCAGTTCCTCGGCCAGCCGCTCTTTGGCGTCGGTCAGTTCCTCCTTCAACTCCTCTTCGGCCTGTTGCAGGTCGTCAAGGGCCTCCTGCATCTCGTCTTGCGCCTGTTCCGGCGGAGACTGCTCCAGAGATTCCTCCGCGTCTTGCATCCGCTGCCGGGCCCGATCGGCCGAGTCAGACGCCCGCTGCGCCCCGGCACGCTGCAGCAGGCGTGCAAGCCGTGCCGTTTCTTCCCGCAACTGCTGCTGTTCCTGCCGCAGTTTCTCGAGCGTCTCCTGCTTCTGGTCCCCCTCGGGCTGCGCTCCCGCCTGCTGCAGTTGCTCCTGCAACTGCTGCTGGCGCTGGGCCAGGCTTTCCAGGTCCCCGGCCGCCTGCTCCATCTTCTTCACGAGGGTCTCATCATCCCGGCTGCGCCGCTGTTCCAGCGTGGCCGAAAGTTCCTGCATTTTCTTCAACACATCCTGCTGGGTCCGCGAGGCTTCACCCAGATGTTTCTGCTCGATATTCGTGGCCGCCTCCTCCATCTTGCCCGCCAACTCGGCCTGCCGCGCCTCCTCCAACGTGTCTTGCATTGCGGCCGCCGCGGGGGTGGGCTCGGCCTCGGCCTGGTTCCGAAGCTGTTGCTCCAGTTTTTGTTCCAGGCTTTGCAGATCCTGGGCCGTGGCCCGCTGCTGCTCGGCCAACTGCGCCAGGTCGGCCTCGGTCTGGCGGCTGTTCTCGCCCGATGCCTCGAGTTCCAGCAGTTTCGACTGCAGTTCCGCCGTCTGCTCCTGCAGTTGCCGCTGCTTCGACGTCAGCTCATTCAAATCCCGCCCCAGATCCCGCTCGGAACGCCACTCGGCCAGTTCCTGCTGCATTTCTTCGAGAGATTCGAGCACGGCAGACTGGTCCTCCCGGGCTCCCGCCAGTTGCTGGGCCGCTTCCCGGGCGGCGTTTTGCTGGTCGGGCTGCTCGGCCGACTTGCGGGCGGCCCCCAGTTGAGACTCGATCTCGGGCAGGGTCTGCTCTCCCAACTGGTCCAACTGCTCGGCAATCGCCGCGAGGCGCCGCTCGACCTGCGGGTCTTCGATCTGGTTGTTGCGCAGTTCTTCCAGCGTCGCGCGGGCCTCACGAGACAGCCCCACCGCCGGGTTCGACAACTGCGAGTTCACCTCGCGCTGCAGCAGTTCGGTCCGCTTGAGAGCATCGACATCCTCTCCTCGCAGGGTGCCGGTCTTCTCCGCCTGCAGTTCCAGCGCGCGGGTCTGATCCTGCGCCTGCCGCTGCTGCCGCGTCAGTTGCTCGAGACGATGCAGCAGCTCCGACTGCTCCTGTTCCAGTTCCCGCGCCTTCGCCTCGGCGGTCACCACCGTCAACACCCGCACCACACTGCGGCGAATGTGCCGCGTGCCGTTGGTGGGGTGCACATAGTCATCCAACGCTTCCGCGCGAAACCGCAGTTGATCCCCCGGCTGCAGATTGAACGGAGCGAGATCGAACGAATACTCCGAGACAAGTTCGTCGGGCCGCGAGTCTCCCGCGAACAACGGCACCATGGCTTCGGGACCATTGTTGACGTCATGCACGATGCGAACCTCGGCCAATCCCAGATCATCCCGCGAGACGATGCGCACGGGAACCCGGGCCTGGGGAGACACCTGCAGATCGGACGCGGGCTGTTCGATCTGCGTCTCGGGTTCCTGATCGGGAATCCCCCGGATCTCGTACCGCACGAGATCCGAACTGGTCACCCCATCGGGATCGCGCAGCTCGAACCACCACGAAGTCACTCCGGGCTCGGTGATTGTGAATTCCCCCGACACGGTCTGTTGATCGGCATCGAGACTCAGCGGCAGCCGCTCTCGGTCTCGCAGACGCAGGGTGGCCCGCTCCAGAACACGGCTTCCCCGGGCCCGCACCGAGACCTGCGATCCCACCAGAGCCGAGACATGGCCCACTCCCTCCGGCAGGTCCTCTGCCGCGCGTCGCGTATACGCCGGGGGTGTGACCCGCACCTGCAACCGTTCCACAATCGGCGGATTGACCACCCGCAGGGTCCGCCAGGCCATGGTGTGGTCGTCACCCCCCACCACGCGAAATTCCAGGGCGGTCTTGGGAGCGGCAATCTGCCCCACGCAGACGTCCGTCAGTCCCCGCTCATTCTCGGGCAGATGGATGGGGCGCAACGGCTCACTCTGAGGGACCGCGGCCGACTGCACCGGCCTGGTCTCGAGCACCACCCGCTGCGGCAACCCGCCCCGGCTGTTCACGGCATGAAACCGAAACGCCTCGCCCCGCGGCACCTGCAGTGGGACGGCCGGATCGTCGGGAAGCGGCTCGAGATTGCCGTCCAGCAGGGTCCACTCCACCGCCCGCGGCCAGGCCGGGGCATGCAAGGGAAGACACAGTCGCCGCAGCGCCAGGGCGGCACTGTCGGGAGAGAGCAGCACCAACAACGCGCCGCACGCCAGCAAAGACGCACACACCACCGCCACGCGAATGGCGGGGGTCGATTCGATGAAATCCTCCAGATCGAGCGACTGCAGCCGACCGGCGGCCTGGTCGGCCACCACCCGCTGCAACTGGGGTGAACCCACCCGCGGATCCCCCCCCTGCTCGACAAACTGCACCGAACTCGCCAAGACATCCCGCAGTTCGGGATGTCGCTGCTCAATCCGCAAGGCCACGTCGAGCTCGGTCAATTGTGACCGCAGCGGTGTGAACCACCACCGCCACAACCCCCAGCCGACCGCGGCCACAATCCCCACCAGCCACAGGCACCGCACCCCCGGATCGTCAAAATGCAGCCACCAGTCCAGCAGCGTGGCGGTCAGCACCAGGGACACCAGCAACAGGGCGGCCCGCGCCAACCCGCCAAACCACAGCACCTGCCGGGCCCGCTGGCGAATTCCCGACAATCGCATCAACACCGGATCCGACGCACGGTCGATCATGTCAGTCTCCAGCGTTTGCGGAGCAACCATTCCGAAATGAGAGTGGTCAGAAACGTCGCCAACACCAGCCAGTGGTTCCAGATTTTGAACGGACTCTCGGGTTCCAGCGGAACCGGCAACCCGGGTGGGATGTCGCTCGCCAACCGGCCAGCGCTCGACACCGTGTAAAAGCGGCCGCCGGTCAGCGTGGCCACACGGTTCAATTCCCCCGCCTCGACCCGCAGGCTGCGCGACTCACGCTCGCTGGCCCGCACCTCGAAGTCCAGCGCCGGCGGTGCATGGGGAAAGCTCGGGCTCCCCACGAACACGTGGTACTTTCCCGCCGGGAGATGGGCCAATTGTCCCTCGAAGACCCCCGACAGGTCGGGCAGCCCCTTCAGCTCCAGCTCTTGCCGTCCCCCACCCGCCGTCTCCACCACCAACCGCACGCCCGTCCGATCGGCGGGAATGAGCCGCTCGTTCAAGAACCGCAGCCGCAGCGTGACGGGATCTCCCGCCTGATACGCTTTGCGGTCGGCCACCAATTCGGCCGCCCCCTCGCTGGCCGAGGTCCGGGAATGCGCCAGATACCGCAGCGCCTGCACCCAATATCGCCCGAAGTACGTATCACCCAATCGGTACCGCCACCGCCAGGTCTCATCGATGCCGTGGTACAGCACCCGGCCCCCGCCGAACCGCTGCGTGGCGATCAGCGGCACCGGCCGCCCCTGCGCCAACTTCTGCGGATGCACCGCCCACGCCAGTGCCCCAGGTCGCAATTGACGCGCCTCGACCGCCCAGTACACCCCCGGCAAGAAGTTCCACACCTCCTGGCTCTCGCGCTCGGAATCGGCGAAGCGGAACAACGTGCTTCCCTTGCGGGCTTCCGGAGTCAGTTCGGGGTGAATCTCCTGCAGCAGCGGCTCTCGCACGGACGGCTTGCGCAACCCCTCCAGCTCG
Organism: Planctomycetaceae bacterium; assembly: GCA_046318755.1. GTDB lineage: Bacteria > Planctomycetota > Planctomycetia > Planctomycetales > Planctomycetaceae > UBA10511. The sequence goes on along the minus strand of JBKCTR010000381.1, from coordinate 2,598 downwards.
ACGGGGAACAGCGGTTCCAGTGGTGTGTTGCGGAAACTCTCGGGGGCATGGTGCGGCCCGGCAATCAACATCAATCCCCGGCCCCGCTCCGACACAAAGTCGCGCAGGTTGTCGAGCACCGACGCACTCAACACGCCCGGAGCGATGTCTCCCAGGATGCAGACGTCGTATTCAAACAACTCTTCACGGGTCACGGGAATGTTCGCCAGGGCGGTCCGGTCCTCCTGGATGAATTCCGGATCCGCATCCAGCAAAACCGTCTTCAGCTCGACCGTCTTTTCCCGCCCCAGCAGATCCTTCAACTGCCGGAACTCCCACCGCGGCTGCTGGTCCACCAAGAGCACCCGCAGTTTCTCATCGCGCACACTGATGCGACGCGACTCGCGGTTGTTCGCCGTGTTCGATTCCTGAGGAACCTCGACCAACTCAATGATCACCGACACATCTCCCACTTGGCGGGGGGTGAAGGCAATCTCCTGCTTCAACGGACGCCCATCGTCAGCGATGGTCAGTTCGCGGGTCGCCAGGATTTCACCCGACGCCTCATTCCGGAGCTGCACCCGCGCCGTCTTCCCCGCCAATCCCCGGGCCGTCAGGGTGTAGGCGAACGACGCTGGCTCCCCCACAAACGCCGTCTCATCGACCAGCACGTTGTGCAGTTCCAGATCCATCTGCGGATCGGCACTCCCCAGGGCCACCGTATACACCGGCACCGAGCGTTGCCGGGCATATTGCGCCGCCGTCTGCAGCGACTCCCCGTCGGTCGACACCCCATCCGTCAACAGCACCACGGCGCTGGGAGGAGACCCCCGCAGCGAGTTCAGCGCGTTCCGCAGCCCATCTCCCAACCGCGATTCATTTCCCGCCGGAACCAGGCCCCGCACCTGGGGCAGCAGACTGTCGATGTCGGCGTCATTCAAGGACGACTCGGGACCCAGCAGGGCGTCTCCCTCGGCCACGGTGTAGAGCCGCACCTTGTGGTTGGCCACCAGCCGCCGCAAGAGCTGCCCCCCATCGTTCAACAACAGACCTTGAGCCTGCGCCAAGCGCGTTGGCAGCCCCAGTTGATTCGCTTCGGTCAGCCGACGGGCCGCCTCGACCTCGGTCGACTGCGTCGAACTGTCGACCGTTCCCATGCTGTTCGACACGTCGACCAACACCAACAGATAGGGGAGGCCGGTCCGCTCGATCAGCAACAGCGCCTGGCTCAACAGAAACAGCACCGTCCCCAACGTCGCCAACCGCAGCGCCGAGAGCAGCCACCGCTTCCAGCCGGCCAAATGCCCCGCGTCGCGGCGGTACACCCCCACCACAAACGCGGCCGCCAACAGCACAAACAGCACCAACACCCACGTCGGCCAGGGAAAATCGGCCGAGATGTTCCAAGAGGTCCCCTGCCCGGGAGCACTTGGCTTCAGGTCCAGCAGCCGTTCAATCAGCCGGCGGAGCGAATTCATGAGTTGGTGAACATGCCCAAACGCAGGAGAAGAACCGTCCGGAAGTGCGGCCCACGCCGTTCCTCCCCAGACTGTTCACACTCCCCAATTGTGACGAAAGCGCCGGTCAACCGACAGCCAGCGGCCAGCCGGCACGTGAGCACTGCAATGCGGGAACGGCACAGGTCGGCCATCGATCATCCGGGTGACAGCGGAAGACAGACGGTCCGCAGCGGCAACCGAACCACCCGCGTCTGGAAGGTGCCATCATCGTGAAGTTCCAACACCCGATAGCCCCAGGGGAGGTCATCCACGACCAAAGTGTCCGATTCCGGCGTGAACTGCACCCCGGTTGCCGGTGTCGTCACCACCAGCACCCCCTGCCGCAGCGTCGATGATTCGTGGTGCACATGACCCGCACAGATCAGACGCACCTGGGCGTGATTGCGCAGCAACCCCCACAGGTCGTCCCGGTCGGTCAGGCCAATGGCGTTCATCCACGCCGAGGGGGCATCGACCGGCGGATGATGCAGAAACAACACTGTCGGACGGTTGGAGGTGCGGGCCAATTCTTCAGCCAGCCAAGCCAGTTGCTCTCCCCCCAACTCCCCCTTCACCTGACCCGGCAGATGCGAGTCGAGCCCAATGATCTGCCACCCGCCCAACGGCTCCGAAAAGACCACCCGTTCGGCCACACGCTGAATGCGGTCTTGCAGATGCTCGTAGATCCCGAAGCGAACATCGTGATTGCCGGGGACGAACCGCGATTTCGACCACCACGGGGCCAACGTCTCGCGGACCACCCGGTAAGTTTCGGGAAGGTCATCGTGCGTCATGTCGCCCGTCAGAATCAGACGCTCGGCCCGCGACTGCTCGGGGGCAATCGCCGCCAGCACGCTCAACCACCGCTCGCGGGTACAAATTCCCTGAATGGTCGCCTGCGGAGACACAAACAGGTGGCAATCGGTGAGCTGCAGCAGTCGGACGGTCATCCCGGAAGTTTAGTCTGCCGGGGGCTGATTTCCCAGAATTGATTCTCTCCCCCGCCGCGCCACCTCCCCCCGCATTCTGAGAAAGTCGGGGGTCACCCGCCTCGGCCCCGGCAAAGTAACGCACACGGCAAAGTAACGCACACGGCAAAGTAACGCACACGGGAAAGAAA
>JBKCTR010000380.1:0-1852 GCA_046318755.1 Planctomycetaceae bacterium | reverse complement strand
TGGCGATGCGACCGGGATGCAGTTTCGCGGCGAACCGCAGCAGAGCCATGGGGTTGGCTCCCGTGGTGAGCAGTGCCTCCAGCAACCGGGACAGGCCTGGAACGCTCAGCAGGCGGGTCCGACGCAGCTTGCCAAGCAGCGGGAACATGGTCAGTCCCCCTGCCGTGGGCGTCGCAAAGCCCAGGTTGTGCAGACCTCCCAAGGCCAGCGCAGCAGCACGGAGGCGAGCTCGGCCGGCAGCAGCCACCATGGCCCGTACGACCGCCGCCGCGAGTTGATCGCTCGGCAGATGAGGCTGGCGACCTCCTCGGGCTGCATGGCCGGTGCGTGCTTGTACTGCGCGGTCGGCTCGATCATGCGGGTGCGGACCAGGGGGAGATAGATCGACGTGGTGGCGACGCCGCGGGCGTTCAACTCGGGACCGACGCAGCGAAACCACTGATCGAAGGCCGACTTCGAGGCCTGGTAGGCAGCCCACAGCGGCGGAGACACCAGCCGGACGTTGACGGCGGAGATGTTGATGATCTGCCCCCGTCGGGCGACCAACGTGGGGATCAGGCCCAGCAACAGTTGGACGGGTCCAAAGTAGTTCAGGTTCATCGTCCGCGAAAAGTCATGCAGGCGATCGAGCGAGTCGAAGATCGATCGGCGGATCGACTTGCCGGCATTGTTGACGAAGACATCAATACCATCGGGACGTTGCCGCAGTTGTTGCAGCAACTGAGCCACAGCCGAAGGGTCGGTCAGATCGCAGACAAACACCTCGGCACAGCCGCCCCGCGCCGCGACCTTCTGTTGGACTTCGACCAGCTTGTCGGCGGTGCGCGCCACCAGCAAAAGCCGGGCGGACGTGTCGGCCAGCGCTTCGGCGAGAGCTTCGCCGATGCCGAAACTGGCCCCCGTGATGAGAACCGTCTTGCCGGCCAGGCGTTGGCGCAACCTGCCGCGGCTGTACCAGAGGAAGGGGAAGAAGAGTGGTCGCATAGCCGTGATCGGCTGGAGGAATGATCGAGCAGGATGACGTGGTGTGGCCGAACGGTGGTGATCAGCGTCTGGCGATCTGGGACTCTCCCTTTGGGCCGGTCGTATCGCGAGTCGGATGGATCGCGCCGTCCTGTTTTTGGGACTTTTGAGTAGCATAACAGACGCAGTGAGCGACGGTGCGAGATCCTGCCTTGGGCCACGGCCTTGGATCTTCGAGCGCCGAATTGCGGTCGACCATTCCCACAACCTGAATACATGGCTGGACGACGCGGGCCGTCGGCTTGTGTCGATCCGGTCGTCTCGCACATGTCCGGCGTTCTCTCTCATCCACAGTAGCCCGATGGCTTTTTCCCAGAGTCGTTCCCGTCTGCTGCGGCGCGGCACCGAGCGCAATTCGCGTTGGCATTTCCCTCCCCGTCTTCATCGATCGGTGAGGCAAGGTCGCAGTCCGGGCCAAATTGCAATTGACCAAACTTCCAGTCCCGCCTAGGTTTCCAGTGTGAGAAGTGGTTTGCCGGCTCGGCTGTGGCCGCCGGTGAGTGGGTCTTCAGGCAGGGGAAACGGATGCAGCGGCGGTTGGTCACGTGGTTGGTGGCGATTCTCTTGATCGCCCATGGTCTGCTGGGATGCTGCTGGCATCACCGGCATGTCCACGCCAACCCGGCAGCCGACACAGTGGCGTCTGGTACCAACCCACCGGTCGTGGCCACGGTACCGTCGGCGGCTGGTCGACCCAGTTGCCACCGTGGGCATCGGCCACACGTGGCCGAACCGATCGGCCAGGAGACGCCCGCCTCTGCGAAGGCTCCTGCGAACCCCGCTGACCCCACGCCCGATGCCCCCTGCACCGAGGACGACTGCGTGTTTG
>JBKCTR010000379.1:0-11172 GCA_046318755.1 Planctomycetaceae bacterium | reverse complement strand
CCTCAGAACTTCCTGAAGAAGTTCGCGGGTCGCTTCCAGTACGGCTTCCCGGGTGTTCTCGGTGGCTGTGGTGGCCCCGCGAACTCCCCGAACCCGCCAAGGTTGAGACATGAGTGAATCCGTCAAAGTAGAAGCAGAGCGTGGTGTCTGATGGTGCCGAACCCGGTCGCAGATCGCTTCGGTCTGAAGGGGAAGCCACAGCACCGTCCGCAGCCTACAGCCGCCAACCCTCACGAATGGGCCGCTGGATCAAAGGGGCCAATTCCGGAAGATTCGGGGTCGACTGTGAAGCAGAGTCCCACTCCACAGTCTTTCCCTCCTGGCCCGGCGCTTGCCCCACCCAGACCGCAAGATTCCCCAACAGAATGGTTTCTGACAAGGGACCACCGATCGTGGTGAAGTCGGACGAGGCGGCCGGACCGCCTCGGACGGCTTGAATCCATTCCTCGAACAATCCCCTGGTTGGTTCGTCTGTCGGCGGGTCCGAATCTGCATTCTCCGATTCTCCCAGCAGCGAAAACTCAAATTTCGGCTCGTCTCTGATCCAGAGGGAATTGAGTTGTCCGATGATCAACACACCACTGGCTGGCAACGGGCGTCCCAGAAACAGCTCTCGCGAGGGGCGCTTCCCGCCGTCGTACCAGAACATCCGAACAGAAGGGCGCTCTCCTCGTTCAGGAAAGTCGTAGCGGATGACTGACCACGCGGGATAACGCTCGCGATCGTGCCCGGAATGGGCGGCGGCGATCCGGGTCGGGGCCCCCAAGTCCAAAGTCCGAAACGGAAGATCGAGAAGCTGACAGCCTTGATCTCCCAGGGCTCCGGAGCCAAAGTCCCACCAGCCGCGCCACGCTCCCGGGTGGTAGACATCGGGAGCAAAATCGCGGTGGGGAGCGGGACCCAGGAACAACTCCCAATCCAGGTGGGCAGGAACCGGTGCCGCAGCGGGCCGCGGCGTTGGACCCTGGGGCCAGGTGGGGCGCTTCGTCCAGGCGTGAACTTCGCGAATGGGCCCCAAAAGTCCCGAGGCGATCAGTTGCGCCGCGCGCTTTTGAGAACTCAAGGTGCTGCTGGTATTCCCGAGTTGGGTGGCCAACTTCTGCTCTTTGGCCAGAGCCGCCAATTGCCGCACCTCGGCAATCGAATGGGCCAGGGGAGTCTGGCAGAAACAAGGCTTTCCCAGCCGCATTCCGAGCAGAGCCGCGGGAAAATGGGAATGATCGGGGGTGCTGACGATGAAGGCGTCAAAGCCGTCTGCGAAGTCTTCAAACAGTCGCCGAAAGTCTCGGAATTTCCGGGCGTTTTTGAACGGTTCTTCAGAGCTGCGTTGTTGCAGAACCTGATCATCAATGTCGCAGAGGGCGACCACATCCCCCAGCCGGGCGGCTTCCGCCGCATCGGCGGCCCCCTGGGCTCCCAGACCAAGACAGGCGAATCTCAACCGATCGTTGGCACTGGTCCCCGTGGAGTGCGCCACACCAGCCCCACTCCACAGGCCAATTCCCAGGCCGGCCGCCTGGCCCAAAAACTGCCGACGACTCCAGGGTTTGAGCACGCACAGTCTCCGGATCGAAAAGGGTGAGAGATCAAGGGGACCGGCGACCCGCGTCTTCCGGCTTCATTCCAGCCAATTCTCGAGCGGGTGCAGCTCCTGTGGAGCCGTGACACACGGTGACAGAGCGACCGACTGAAACGGCGGCAAGAAGTTCGTTGACGGGCGATCCCGGTGGGGTGGAAGCACATCGGAAATCTCACCATATCACCCGGTTTTCGAGCCCGCAACCAGTTGTTGCCGGCTGGGAAACGGGCCAGCGCGATCTTGTACTGAGGAATAGGCCGAATGCACAGTGAGGGCCGCATGACAGTTCGATTACGGCCGTACGGTGGACTTCGTTGCCTGCCCATCGCATCGGGGCCACCGGTCCCGAATTCTCCCCGCCCCCTTTGTTGCGATCGGGAATGGACAGGAGGGGAGGTTTGGGGGCTTTGGGTCGAATGAGGGACTTGTCTTGGATATGATGATCCGAGGAGCTGGTCAGGGTGTGCGGCGGTACGATTGTGGGTTGGTTCGGCCAGCGTTGACCCTGCCGGGGGAGTTGCGACAAACCGAAGCCGGAGACTTCGCCAGTCGATTTTTAACGAGTACGACGTCGCCCCTCGGCAGAGTGTGAGGGGAGGTGTCACGAGCGTTGACGACGCAGTCGCGATTGGATTCGGAATTCCCCCTACGGACTGAAGTTTGGGAGCTGATGTCATCATGAAGCGGAGCACCCTGGAAGGTTTTGGGGCTGAGTTCTGGTCGACAACGCGAGCCAGGTTTTTGGCAGAAGCCAGACGGGTGGCGGGGCTGTCGACCCTGTTCGCTCTGGGAATCGCTCCGGAATGGTGCGCCGCTCAGGTTCGCGGACCACTGCGCCCCGGTGTCGCTGCGCCCCAGCAGGTTCAACAGAACCGGGCGGTACCCCCTCAGGCTGTGCCGGGGGCGAATCAAGACCCCTTGGCCCGCTACAACGGGATTTTGGATCAGCCTGACCAGTTGTCTCGCATTCCCCAGCAGGACTTGGTGGCGCTGGCCATCCGCGAGACGTCCCGCCGGACTTTGGTGGCCGATCGTCACACACCCTGGCAGGTGGTGCATGGCGTTTTGGCGCTGCGGTGGGATCTGCGGCTGCGGGAACAGCAGACCGGCAAACTGATCAGCGGCATCGAATGGATCATGGGAGGGGCTTTCTACGACAACCAGCCCCTCTGGCAGGAGACTCCTTATGGCGGTCAGGGGCACCCCTTCACCCGGCCCTATGCCTTTGAGGGGCATCCCACGCAGTTCCTCGGCTACATGTGTCTGGCGAACATTCCGCTCGATTACGAGGTGGCCACCCCCACCAAGGTGATCACGGTCCGGGACATCGTGCAGGATGCCAAAATGCAAGTTCGCACGGGGCGGGAAATCACCTGGACCCTCTGGGCGTTGGCGCACTACGAATCTCCCGATGCCCAGTGGACCAACGCCGCTGGCGAAGCGTGGAGCATCGAGCGACTGCTGAAGATGCAGGTGGACGAACCGGTCACCTCCGGAGCCTGCGGGGGTTGCCATGGACTGTTCGCCCTCGCCTACGCCCGCAATCTTAAGCTGGATACGGGCGAATCGCTGCGGGGAGTCTGGGTCGAGGCGGACCAAAAGGTCAAGCGATACGTTGAAGAGGCCCGTTCGCTCCAAAATGCCGATGGATCGTTCTCTTCAAATCACTTTCTCGGACCGGGTGAGACCCGTGAATTCGGCAAGCGCATCTCGACTTCGGGCCATCAACTGGAATGGTTGATGATGGCGCTGCCGCAGGAGCGGCTCAACGAAGAGTGGGTTCAGCGGGGAATCACCAGCGTCGCCCGCGATCTGGTGGTCAACCGCAATACCGAGGCCGACTGCGGTCCTTTGTTTCACGCGCTGCATGCACTCGTCTTGTTCCGTCAGAGAACCGTCCCTGGTTATGAGCAGCCCAAGATCAATTCGGCGCTGAAGTTGGCAGAGCGGCAGCATCGGGGAAAAGGGGCTCCCGTCGGTGAGTCGGCCCGGACTACTCAGACGGGAAGACGGACGGGAGACCAGATCCGTCGACTCTCTTCCGAGCAGGAGGTCGAGACTCTGTTGAAGGCGCAGGGCCCAATCATTGAGTCGGGCATTGAGTCGGGCATTGAGTCGGGACCCGCTTCGGAATCAACCCCGGAATAATTCCTGGCGGGTCATTGGCGGACTCAACCCCCGCCATTTTCCTGCCCCGAGAACCGCACCCATGGCCGAATGGGAACTCGCCCAAACACATCCCTCCGAGCAACTTGCCCAACTGCACTTCTTCTCGATGAAGAAAGTTCAGGCCAACGGAGAGATTGAGTTTCGAATCACGGTTCGCGAGTTCGTCGCTCAACAGGATCGACATATGCGGTTCTTTGCCGAGGCCGATCGGCAGACCAACCAGAGCGTGGCCCCCTTCACACCGTGTGGGTGGGGCAGCACCCTCGTGAAGGCTTTGTCGGAATGCCTGCGGGCCATTCACCGGTTCCCGTACGAGGGGCCGATGACATAGCTGGTCTGTTCGGACGGCTTCGACGCAAGAACTTGACCCCAAGTCACCCCGCGGGAATGACATCGGGTCTGGCAAGCGTTACGGTTCGTCGGAATCGGCCTGCACGCCGGGGACGAAAATTGCCTTGCGTCCCCGTCCAATGATCAACTCTCGGTCTGTTTCGCCTGCCTGAGTCAGTTGTCGCGTTCCATCGGCCCACTCCACTTCGATCGAATCGTAGGTCGGGGTGTGCCCCAAGCCGAAGTGGAGACGCGGGTCATGGCTCGACAGATAGCTGGTCGAGGGATTCATTTCCCGGATCCACTGGCGTTCGCCCGCTCGGACCGTCACCCGCGCGCCATATCCGTCGCGGTTTCCTTGCGAATCAGTCAGTCGGACGCGAAGCCAGTTCCCTTCTCGGGGTGTTTGATTCTGCCAGAGTGAGGCTGGTCCTCCGCAGGTCGTGCTCAAAAGATCCAGGTCGCCATCATTGTCGAAGTCGGCGATGGCCAGGGCCCGGGAGACTGCGAATCGCGATCCCCATGCGCCACAGCGGGTCGATACATCCTCAAACCGGGCCTGCCCATCATTCCTCAGCATCTGTGACGGTTCCGCATAATCGTTCCAAAACGGATTGAGATTGGCTCCAGGAAGCGGCACGTCCCGTTTGACACGTCCGTTGACCACGGCCAGGTCCAGGTCGCCATCCAGATCCAGGTCCAAAGCGGCAGCGCCAAACCCGGTGCGGGTCAGGCTGGCCGAAGCAATTCCCGACCGGGAAGTTCCATCCCGGAAGGTCTCCTGACGCGTGGCGAGATAGAGAATGTTGACCTCGCCCCGGATGTTGGTGATGAACAGGTCGAACATCGAATCGCCATTGAAGTCTCCCGTCGCGATTCCCATGCTGGCCTGAGGCTGTCCGAGGCCATTGGTGGCCAAGCCCCAGTTGGCACCATCCTCCCGGAATCGTCCGTCCGGCTGCTGAAGGAACAGCGGGTTTGGGTGCTGGTCGTAGGCGATATAGATGTCAGGACGTTGATCGCCGTTGAAATCCCGGCACAACAGTCCCAGTCCGGGACCCACTGGTCCCGCCGCCAATCCTGTGATGGCCGAGACGTCGAGCAATACCCTGCCCTGGGAATTGACTTCCCCCAGATTGCGGTAGAGCTTGCCCGTGGTTCCCTGAAACGCCTGGGGACCACAATAGTCGGGGCGTTGCCGACTGTCGTCGCAGGGATTTCCAGGGAAATAGTCGAGGTAATTCACCAAGTAAAGATCGAGGAACCCGTCGCGGTCGTAGTCGAAAAACGTGGCGGCCGTGCCCCATCGCGGGTCGCGCACCGACAGGTGCTCGCTGGAATCGGCAAACGTTCCATCTCCCTGGTTGTTGAATAACAAATCGGGACCCTGGCAAGTGATAAACAGGTCGCTGTCGCCATCGTTGTCATAGTCGCCAATCGCCAGACCGACTGCATAGCTGGGGAACTCGTGCAGGCCGGCCGAAGGTGAGACGTCCCGGAAACTCCCCGGGGCGAATTGCCGGTAGAGACGCACCCGAGATCGGGTCTGCGACCCCCCCCCACCCCAAACCGCTTCGAGCAGCACAATGTCCAGCAGCCCGTCGAGGTCGAAATCGAAAAAACCACCGCCTGATCCCATGATTTCCGGCATGAAATAAGACCCTTCCGCCTCGGTTTGGCGGGTGAAGTCCAATCCCACAGCAGAGCTGACATCCTCCAGCCACGGAGTCCCTTGAGACTGAGTCGACCCCGTGTGCGAGAGGGGGCGCGAGAAGTCACCCTGGTCCACGACGGGATTGCAACCGACTGCCCACAACAGGCTGGGGAGCAGCAGCAGTTGGGCGGTGGCGATGCGCATTGAGACAGCCGCGGTGCAGTCCACGGATCACATGGGGGGGCTGGAAACTGGACCCGAATCGGAACGGCGATCGGCCCGTCCCCAGAATCTTAGCATTTGGTTCGAAAAAATTTCATCATTCACGGCGCAGTGTGGGGGGGGCTGGAACCGTGGACCCGACGACGCTGGCCCCGGGGCAGGGGGGCCCCCGGAACGTTCTCTTGGGGAATGGCCTCTGGTCCAAAAGTGAGGTCGGAGCGGTCTGGTGGATGCCCCCGATCTCCACCACAGGGCTCGCGAGGGGGGCCGAGTGACTGGGGGGCCGAATCACGTGGCCAACGGTCACGCCGACTCCCAGGCGACTCGGCGAATCGTCCTCCTTAAGGCACTCGCTGGCAAGGCGATCACGCAACTCTGTACACTGTCGGGAATTGGTTGCCATCTCTTCGTAGTCCGCACAGCTTGTGTGGACTGTGCCGTTTGCCTCGGCAACCAGAGCCCAAGGTGGGGGAGTGTGTCGCCTGATGAACCGTTTTCAACGCCGAAGGCCGGCTTGGTTGTTGCGGTGTCTTGCCTGTGCGTGGTTGCTGTCCGCGGCCGCGATCTGTCTTGCGCAGCCCGCGGCGGGGGAATTGAAGTCGGGAGGTTCGTCGAACGCCGCCTCGGCCATTGAGGGTTCCTCGGCGGAGGGGGGCGCAGCGACCAAACCGTCAGTCTCCGGGGTGGAATCGGCCTGGGATCGCCTGATTTACGTGCCATTTCGGAATCTGCAGCAGACTCTGGCGGGTGACGAGGCGTTGGCGATTGTCCCCCTGAAGCGACTGAATGAATGGTGGGAGCGTCTGCAGGCCCTCGAATCGCGGCAATACGGGGAGGCAGAACGTGTGGGGGCTGGCTTGGCCGAGGCCCGATACGTGATCGTCCTCGACGGCGACCTCGCGCGGATCGAGACCGAACTGGCATTCCGTGTGCTGTCAGCCGACCATCTCAGTCTGCCGCTGCGGTTCGGAACAGCCGCCTTGGGAGAGCTATCGTGCGCTGATTCTCGGGTGTGGTTGAGAGGGGTGGGGGATGGGGACTATGAGATTCGCTTTCCGGAACCCGGGGCGTATCGGGTTCGGTTCGAGATGGCGACCCGGGTGAAAAACACGCCCAGCGGTCGCGAGATTCAACTCGAGATTCCCCGCTCGGTGACCACCTCGGTGCAGTTGACTGTCCCCGGGGAGGAGCAGGCGTTTGAGGTCGAACCTTCCGCGGGGGGGTTGGAAACCCGTGTGGCGGAGGGGGTGTCGAGATTGACGGCGAGGCTGCCGGCGACGGGCAGCCTGACGGCCCGTTGGAGACCCCGCACAGTCGCCGCGCCGGTGCTTGATCCTTTGGCGACCGTCAAGAATGTGACCCAGATTCGACTCGGGGATGGATTGATTCAGTCGGAGAGCCGTCTGGATTATCAGGTGTTGCGGGGTGCGTTGGAGCGGGTCGAGGTGCGGGTGCCGCTGGGGAGTCGAATCATCGAAGTGACCGCACCGGGTCTGAAGACCTGGAGTGTCGCCCCCGATGAGAACGGGCAGGTTATCAGTGTCGAATTGTTGGAGAGCGAATCGAAGAGGTTGCCTGTACGGGTACTGACCGAGTCTTCACTTCCGGCGGAAACATTCGCGGTCGCTGGCATGACGGAAGCGGGTCTGGCTTTGGGGGTTCATGCCGGCGGTGGTTGGCGTGAGACTGGAATTCTGACTGTTTCGGGAAGTGCGGATCTCGCTTTGGTGATTGAGAAGCAGCAGGGATTGATCCGTGTTGAGCCGGTGGAAGCCCGCCCGGAACTGGCGCTGCCCGAGGCCTTGGCGTGGCGGTATTTCAATACGGGGTTCGAACTTCTGATGACAGCCCGCCCCGTGGAGCCTCGAATCCAGTCGCAACGACGGTCGCAGGTGCTGTTCCGCGAAGCGGGGTGGGAACTGATCGAGGAGTTCCAACTGCAGATCGACCGGGCGTCGGTGTTTGAACTGCGGTTCGGATTGCCTGAGGGTTTGGTGATCGACAATGTCGAGGGAGAGGCTGTCAAATCACATCAGGTCGTCGGGGAACCTCCCGAATTGCTGGTGACCCTGCGGGACGGAATTCGGGGAGACTTGCGGTTGCGGGTGACGGGCCGTCGGCGGCTGGCCGCCTTCGAGGGAACCCCGCAAACGCTTTCTTTACTGACGCCCCGCCTGGCGGTTCGCGACCGGGGAGAGGTCTGGACGGCCGCCCCGGAGAACCTCGAACTGGTCTTCGACGATCGTTCCGTTGAGCGTTTGCAGCCGGCCACGGCCCCCCCCGGGGCACCTCCCTCCGGGACCCGCTGGCTGGCCGGATGGGTATTCCCCTCGCTTCCCCAAATCACCTGCAACATGAACCGCCGGTCGCCGCGGTGGGCAGCCACGGTGGCGACCACAGTGCGGGTCCGCAGGGACCTCGCGGAAATCGAGACCTGGGTGGTCGGCACGGTGCAGTACGCGGCTCTGGATACGTTCCGGCTGGCGATTCCCGAGAACCTGGCGGACTCGCTGCGGGTCTTGGCTGGGAGTTCCCAGACACCCCCCATCCGTCAGCAGGCGCGTGAGGAGGGGGGGCCACCCGGTTGGGTGTTCTGGAAAATTGTCTTGCAGCGCCCCGTGTTGGGACCGTTCCAATTGAATCTGCGGGCCGACCAAAAACTTGGTTTGCCCGCCGGGTCGAGGCAGGTTCAGTTCCCTGTCGCCCCCATTCGCGTGCGGAGCGGGGGACTCGATGGGAGCGACACCCTGGCGAATCCCACCTCGGTCGAAGGGCAGGTGGTGGTCCAGCGCGATCGAACCCTGTCCGTGGGGGCCGAGGTGGATCAGGGTCTGGAACCGATCGATCTGCGGGAACTGACGCTGCTCCCTGGAGAGGGAGATCTGGCCTTCCGGTATGGCTCTCAGCCCGAAGACCTCGGACAATCGCAGTCCCTGACGCTCACGTCGACGCAGCTCGAGATCCAGCCGGTGCTCGAGACCCTTGTCTCCAAGGCGGTGCTGGAGGCGGTGGTGACTGAAGATTCCAAAGTGACCTGCCGGATGCGGTATGAACTGCGCACCAGCGAGCGTCAGCGTCTTGACCTGATGTTGGCCAAAGACTCGATTCCACTCGACGCGGTGGTGGCGGGCAAACGGGTGGAACTGGAGCGATCTCCCGTGGAGTCTCCCGACAAACGTTGGGACGCCTATCAAATTCCCGTCCTGCGCAATCGCACAGCCGATGAACCCTTTGTCATCGCCCTGATCTATCAGACTCCTTACAACCCCCGTCCTCTGCCGGGCTGGGGGGGCAATCTGCAGATCCATGTGCCCCGATTGGGAAAGGGGGCCGGTGAAGAGGGGGTCGTCATCCAGCAGTTGCGTGCCGCGGTGTGGGTTCCCCAGGAATATGGACTGGTGGGGGTCCCCCAGGGCTTCACGGCGGTACGTTCGGCGAACTTCCATTGGCTGCAGGGGGCGGTGGGTTATGCCACCGAAACGGACGAACTCGATCGCTGGTTTGGTGAGGGAGGGAATGGACTGTATTCGTTCCAACCTGCGGGTCGGGCTTACGAGTCTGTCCGTCTGGGTGAGACTCCGGCCATCACGGTCCCATATTGGAAGACAAATTTCTTCACCTGGTGGATTTCCGGGGCCTTGTTCGCCGCAGGGGTGGTGTTATCCAAGACCTCGTGGAGCAACCGCGTTTCGATCGTGTTGTTGTGCGCGTTGGGATTGGCCTTGGTGTCGCTGCAGTCCCGGGATCTGGTGGTCCATTTGCTGGGGGCCGCCCGGTTCGGACTCCTGGCCACCCTCGCGTGGTGGATCATCCACGGTCTGCGGGATGTGCGGGGACCCCGCGACCCGGAGCGGCCGCGCGTTGATCTTTCGCCGATTGGATCGCCGGCCAACTCTTAAACGGTTGGGACGACGGGGGCGTTCCGGAGAACGCAGTGTCGATCAAATTTGTGAACACGGTTTGACGTTGTCGCGGAAGTCGCCGTAGTATGGTCGAAATCTTCCTGGACGGACTGTTTCGAGCCTGAAGCGTTTCGCCGACGAGTCGCTGCTCGGTCGTGAGATTCTGAGAGGAATTCTCTGACGTTGCGTGCCTTTGTTGGTTCGCCATCTGGAGAGAGGAGGAGTGTTCAATGCTCGGCGAATTGATTCCCGTGGGTGGGGGGGACACCATTCCGCTGTTGAGGCCGCACCTGGTGGTTGGTCGTCGGGAGGGTTGTGACCTCGTCTTGGAGTACGGAAATGTCTCCAGCCGCCACTGTGAACTGGAATTGATTGACGGGTATTGGCTGGTCAAGGATCTCAACAGCAGCAATGGAACAAAGGTCAATGGTCGGCGAGTGACCAAGAAGATCTGGGTGCTGCCGGGTGATGAAATCTCGTTTGCCAAGCATGCCTTCAAGATCGATTACAGCGTGATTCCGGGGACCACTCCCCCGGCCCTGTTCGACAGTGGCGAAGACATCCAGATGAGCCTGTTGGAAAAGGCCGGCCTGCAGCAACCCGAGCGTCGTCCCCGCCCCCCGGCGCAGCGGCCCCGCTCGTCGGCCTCGACCGATGGGCCGAACGGTGGTCGATCGGTCCCCCGCAACGATGAGGAGCAGGCGCTCGAGTGGCTGCAGTCGGACGAATGACCCATTCGAAGCGGTGCGGCCAGCCCTCCGCACCCACCCCGTGGCATCCAGCCTGCCGCAACCAGACCAGAGACTGCCGATGAACCAGAGGAAAAAGCGGGTCGATCTGCGGAAGAACCGCGGCAGTTCACCTCGGCAGCGGAACCTGAAGCCACTCGATGAGGGCCAGCTCGAGGCCCTGAGCGGCTCCGAGCGGGTCTCGGGCAAGGGAGATTTTTCCCGTCGGCGGACGGTCGTTGAGGATTCTGAGACCGAGATCCAGGAGCGGCTGCAGGCAGGGCTTTTGAGGCCTGGCCGTGTCTTGAGTCCCCGGGGAGCGGGCTGCCTCGTGGACCTCGGCCAAGGCCTCCAGCTCGAGTGTGCGGTGCGCCAGGTGTTGCGAGACATGGCGGTTGAGGGGCGAACCGTGGTTGCCGCGGGAGACCGGGTGTTGGTGCGCCCGGTGGATGACCGGCAGGGGGTGATCGAGCGGGTGGAGCCCCGCACGGGGATCCTGGCCCGGAAGATCCGCGAGCGGAAACATGTGCTGGTTGCGAATGTCGATCAGGTGCTGATTGTCGGGTCGGCCGCCACTCCCCGGCTCAA